>CAZUYZ010000227.1:0-26958 GCA_964624365.1 uncultured Puniceicoccaceae bacterium | reverse complement strand
GTTATTTGTTGCCTTGCAGTAACTTGAAATTCCGGTTCATAAATCCATGTCTCAGCTTTAACTGTATCACTAGTCGCCCAGTAAGCTTCCATTTGAGACTGAATATCCAAATTACTCGTCAAAGCAAGCGCTCTGGCTTGTTGTAGGGAAAGTTCTTTATCGCCCGGTTCATCAAAAGTACCAGGTATGTCAAAAGTATCCAGTTCAGTAGAGGCATTCTCCAACATCGCAGCGTCAGATTCGTCCACACCATCGGAGGTATCGACGACATTAGACATATCAGTGTTGTCAGGATTATCAACGGTATCGGACAAATTAAGACCGTGGGATTCATCCGAAGCATCGAATGCTTTCTCGACGACGATGCCATCTTCATTAACAATATGAGGTATAACAATGGCATCAGATGCATCAGTGATGTCGTCCAATTCATATGCGCTATCGGAACCGTCAACGGCTCCAGACACATCAGGACTGTAAGATTCACTCAAAGTATCAGGAACTTCAGACACATTCGAGGTGTCAGGAGCATCTACACTATCGGGTATGATGCTAACGATTTCAGGCACATTTACGACGTCCAAATTATTGTCGGTAACGGAAGCACCTAAAATTTCAGATGTTTCTGCATCATCAGATGCATCCATACCATTAGAAGCATCAACGAAATCAGATGTAGCGGCATTATCAGAACTATCAACGACATCGGAAAAATCAAGATTGTAGGATTTATCCGAAGCATCGGATACTCTCTCGACGACACCATATTTATTGATAATGTAAGGTATAACAACGGCATCAGATGCTTCGGTGGCTTCCGATCCATCCGCAATATCGAAATCGTCAACGACATCAGACGAATCAAGACTTTGGGGCTCATCCAAAATATCTGAAGCCTCAGATATTTTGGCAGTTTAGGACACATCTACAATCTCAGATGCTTCTGCGGCATCAGATTCATCCATACCACCTGGCGTATTAGATACATCAGGAACGTAAGATTCGACCGAAGTATCGGTAACGTCAGCTACATTCGCAGTGTCAGATGAATTAACAACACCAGGCATGATGTTGTCAGTGTAAAATGCATCCAAAGTTTCGTGTAAACCTATAATGTCTGAGGTGTCGTCGGCACCGGAAGGACTTATAACTTCAGGTGTCTCAACGACATCAGATGCATTCAAAGCATTTGCCAAAAAAATAATTAATAATGACCAGATATTAACAACGCGATTACTTGATAAATTCATCTATTTACATTTATTGAAAATGAAGTTCACGTTATTGGAGACACACTGAGAAAAGATCAATAAAGAAATATTTTTTTTTAACAGCCCACTACGATATTTTAATTTTTGCTTTTCAGACGCAGGTACTGAAAGCTCTGTTAAAGATTACTTGAAATATGTGCTTTACAAATGCAAATGATGCCCTCGAAAATCCTACTCCCCGCAGCAAGCTATCGGGTATCCACGGGCTTTTGTACCCACTCCGCCTGACGGCGAGTAGGAACGGACATCGTCAAGTCAGGTTAAACTCCGCAACAAGCTGCGGGCTTATTCCTCAAAGAATCATCGCATATATTGATATTTCCAGAATAATGCTGAATGGATTGTTGAATCTGTATTAATATCTAACTTGTAGAAAAACAGATGGAAAGAAAAGGGTCTGAAACAGAATGGTGTTTGCTTCAAAATCAATTTGATAGCTATGAGAAACACTCTTTGTACATAAAACTAATCAGCATTATTGTGTTACTGATAGCAAAAATGTCGAGTGCTCCCAGCCTTTTTATAGTCCCACTATTGGCGGTGCTATGGCTTCAAGATGTAATTTGGAATACTTTCCAGTCGCGTATAGAAGCAAGGCTCTTACAGGTCGAAAAGTGTATCTCAGAAAAAAGTGAGAGGGGCATGTTTCAATTCAATAGTGCATTTCAAAAGGCTCGTTTACGTGGTCTATCTTTAATTAATGAGTATATCCGCCAATCGATTCGACCTACAATAGCATTTCCACACGCGGCGCTGATTCTGCTGACTCAATTCTGAGCCTTAGCTTTCTCGTATAATTTTTTATCGATTTTGTTGGCTGTGATTACGCCATAGTTCATTGTGCCCAACCAGCCGGACATTATAATACCTACAGATCCAGCGTGATACAAGCCTTCTACTTGCTCCGGCAGTTCCATGGAAACCTTTAAACCTTCAAATTTTGTTCCAAATGAAGTGCCTTGCATCGATCTTGTATAGTGATTTACTGTGCGCGGCGTAGCTGCTTCGACGTGATCGATTTTTTCACGAATACCCGGAATAAACGTTTCCAGACTATGCAGGCACTCTTCACAGATACGTGCCTTCTCAGCCTGATAGTTTTCGTCACTAAGCCTTTCCCATTCATCCCAGCGTGCATTAAGGGAAGCGACAATTACATAGCGTTTATCTTTTAGATGAGGTCGTGTCTCTGGATAGTAAACTGAGAATGTATGACTACTCGTACTGATTGAGGTCAACTCATTGATCGAATACTCGGGTGCCTTAGAGGTAAAAATCAGGTCGCCTATATTCGGAATCGATTCGCCTTTTTTGATACCCATGTAAACCTGGCAGGAGCTGGTGTTGTTACGTACAGACATAGCTTCTTCGAGAAAAGAGTCTTCAAAGTAATCTTTACCAACCAGCGTTTCGACAGTGTTGCGAATATTAGCATTAGAAAGCACGGCTTTGCAACGGACCGTGCGGGTTGGAAAGGTTTCTTTACCGGTATTCTGGCTGCTTAGCCGCACCGCAGCCACTTTTCCGTCTTCGACGTCGACACCTTCAACCAAGGCACATTTACGCACCTCACAGCCATTGTTCTTTAATTCAGCCACCATCTTTTTAATCAGAGTATCCGTGCCACCTTGAAAGGTGAAAACTCCCTTGCTCATAAAGTTGGAAAATACAATCCCGTACGTAATTGCAGGGTCATCAATGTGCGAACCGTTTGCATATGAAATTGGCTCCATTAGCAATCGATGGACGTCGGTACGACCTGGGAAAAACTCCTCAAACATTTCCCCGGTAGTCTGAGTATTGTCGTCATAGAAATTCATCTGTCGCAAATGCTCATAGAAGCCCTCGACCTTTTCGCGATCCACCTTAAAATCATTCACCAAAATATTGGTAAAATCATCGCGATCAAAGGTCGTCCATACATCCATCTGAGGATTGATAAAACGAACATCCTTTAACTGATGGATCGAGTCAGCAATTTCTCTGGTCCAGTACTTGCGGCAAGATTTAACCATTCCATAAGGAAAACCGTGCAAAGATATGTCAAAAATATGACCGCCCGGGCGTTTAAACCAAGTAGCCAGTCCACCGAATTGGTAATGGTGCTCCAGCAGGAGTACCTTGTGCCCGTTTTTTGATAAATAGTTAGCACCCGTCAAGCCGCCCAAGCCGGATCCAATAACAACGACATCATATTCATCTTCAACACCTTCAAGCCAATCCTTTGCCATGATAATATAAAATTTATAAGTAGTAAGGCAAAATTGCAGAAAATCAAATGAGACAAAATTTCCTCCCCAAACCATTGATGAATCCTAGTACACCATAACACTTATAATTTCGCATTTTCAATTTTTTCTTGTAACGCTAAGCTTCAGGGTAATATAACTTCAGCGCAATATGTTTCACGGAAAAAGTAATTATATCGAAATTATCCTGACTTTAATCTGTCCATACTACGGTTGGTAGGACTTGATTTTTGGTCAGTCAATAACGTTTTTTCGTATGGTTCTTGGGCTCTTGGGCAGGAACGGTTCGTTCTTTTGGGAATGGTTTCGTTTTTGAGTTCCTCAAAGATTGCGGCAATCGCCAGATCTATCAGTCCAGGGGTGATTTTATTATCCACCAAAGAAACGAAGTTCCATACGGTTTGCATTTTATTGAGAGTCTTCGGGAAGCCGATCTTTAATCCTTATAGTAGCAAAAAACCCTCGATACTTTGGGGATTTTCGATTAGCGCAATTGTCTCTAACGGCTCAATTCTTTATGGCCGATGTCGCGCCGAAGATACTTGCCGTCGAAGTGTACCGTGTCGCATACTTTATATGCAAGTTTTGCCGCAGCTTTCAGATTTTCTGCTCGTGCGCTGATGCCTAATACACGACCGCCGTTTGTTGCCAACTGATCGTGTTCCAATTGTTTTGTTCCTGCGTGAACAATGTCGCTGCGTTCTGGGGTTTTAACCGGTAGAGTAATCACGTCTCCTTTAGGGTAACTCCCCGGATAACCCTTGGCAGCAAGAACGACAACAATGGCAGAGCCAGAATGAAATCTAAGTTTAGTTGGTAGAGTTTCACCTCTTGCCGTTGCGAGCAAAACCGGAACCAGATCGTCATCAATGAGTGGCAAGAGCACTTGAGTCTCCGGGTCGCCAAATCGCACATTGTACTCAAGTACGCGAATGCCTTCCTGCGTCAGCATAAGACCAGCGTAGAGTGTTCCGCAGAAGTCGATGCTCTCAGCTTTAAAACCTGCAAGAGTAGGGCGAATGACCTTTTCTTCAATTTCAGCCTGCAGTTCTGGGGTTACCAACTGAGTTGGTGCATAAGCGCCCATGCCTCCTGTGTTAGGTCCTGTATCACCTTCACCGGCGCGTTTGTGATCCTGGCTTGGTGGCATGCAAACGTAATCCTCTCCTGAGACAATTGCATGAATGGACACCTCTTCACCATAAAGCATTTCTTCGATAACAATCTCATGCCCACTTTCGCCAAAAGCATTGCCTTCGAGCATATCTTTTACTGCAGCGACAGCCTCTTCATCAGTTTCGGCAATGATGACTCCTTTTCCGGCAGCGAGTCCACTGGCCTTAATAACAATGGGTGCAGGATGCTCTTTTAAATACTCCAATGCGGTTGCGACTTCTGTGAAGCTTTTGTACGTAGCAGTAGGTATTTTATAGCGACTGAAGAAGTCCTTGCAAAAAGACTTGCTTGATTCGAGCTTAGCCCCCTGAGCGGTTGGTCCGTAGGCAGGTATACCGATCTGTTGAAGTGCATCAACAAGGCCTAAACTTAGTGGGATCTCGGGGCCAACGATGACGAGATCAATTCGTTGATTCTGTGCCAATTTTACAATACCTTTGATATCATCGACTGCGACTGAATGGCAATCTACCTGAGTAGCCATACCGCCATTTCCCGGGGCTGCGATAACACGTTTGATCCTCGGACTCTTTAGGCACATGCGCACGAGAGCGTGTTCTCTGCCACCAGAACCGACAACGAGGATAGATAGATTTGATGGAACAGTCATATTACTTGGTTTTTAAAATATATGCCATGAATATAAATATTCTATGTGTGCAATATACAAGTGACGAATTCAAACTTCACAAGTAAAAGGATAGAGAATTAAAGATCAGCTTCCCGAAGACTCTCAATAAAATGCAGACGTTCCTGCCCAAGGACCATACGAAAAAACGTTATTGACTGACCAAAAATCAAGTCCTACCAACCGCAGTATGGACAGATTAAAGTCAGGATAATTCCGATATGATTACTTTTTCCGTTAAACGCATTGAGCTTCAGCGAGCGATTTATGTGACTCTAAAGATCTGCGGTCGTCGCTCGCTAAAGCTGCTACAAAGTTTTACATGTTACACTACACTACATTAGATCCAGTTTCTGAGGAGTTTGCTGCGCCAGTTGACGGTCAACCTGACTTGCTCGTTATTGTTGGCGAGCATTCTGGCGATGAACATGCTGCTCAACTGCTTGCGGACGCACGTTTAATTCATCCGAATTTGAAGGTTGCCTGTCTTGGAGGCAGTAAGCTTGCGGCTCAGAGAGCTCAGCTGTTATATGATTTAACTGCTGTGTCGATCTTGGGATTTGTTGAAGTTGTGCGCCATTACGGTTTTTTTAAACGATTGTTTGATCAGACTCTGGACTGGATCGAACGCTATCAGCCGAAACATATTTGCCTGGTTGATTACCCTGGATTTAATTTGCGTATTGCCGAGCAACTGTTTCGACGTGGATTGAGTGTAAAAGGGGGAGGCACAATTGGAATCAGTTATTACATCAGCCCTCAAATATGGGCATGGAAGGCAAAGAGACGGTTTGCCATGTCGCGCACTCTGGATCGTTTGGGGGTTATTTTTCCCTTTGAAGTAGAGTGTTTCGCTGATACCAGTCTGCCCGTTGAATTTGTGGGTCATCCATTTGTGCATTCCAAATACGAGCTTCCGTTTCGTCACGATTCAGCGGCTCCGGTTGCGCTACTCCCCGGTAGTCGAGTTGCCGCCGTAAGCCGAATCTTTCCTGTCTTGCTGGAGAGCTTTCGTCTTGCCCGGGATTCTAGACCAAATCTGCAGGCTCGTGTGCTTTATCCGAGTCAGGAAGTAAAAGCCGCACTAGCTAAAGCGCTGGAGGATTGCAGTGATGTTCAAGAATCAGTCGAGCTTGTATGCAATGACGGCGCTACTCTGCCCGCAAGCGCTGTTTTGATGAGTTCAGGGACAATGTCACTGGCGTGTGCATTATCCGGCATACCCGGCGCAATTGTCTATCGCCTCAATTCAGTTAGCTATCTGTTGGGACGATTGTTAGTTAAAATTCCCTATATAGGAATTGCCAATCTGCTGCTCAACCGTCCCTTTCATCCTGAGTTTATTCAAAATGCAGCCAAACCTTCTGATCTTGCAAAACAAATTTTAAATGTTCTGGAGGATGAGCAATCCGCTCAGCATGCTGCCGAAGGCGCCGATGAACTTTATAAACTCTTAGACGCTGAAAGCAATAAAAGCGCTGCAAAATGGCTCATGGAAGGCTGTCTTGGTAAATCTTGAATCTTCTAAGCCTTGTAACTAATTTTTAGCTTCCAACTTTTTTTAAGAACTATGCCAAAAAAAAACAAAGCATCTCCAAAGACATTATCAGACCGCGCTTGCGAAATTTGGGGTAAGCTTATTCCAAGCTGTGGCGACGGTCTGCGTTTAGTTGAATTAGGGCAGAAGCGCCCTTTAAAACTACACGAGCGTATAGCACTCACCTATAACTCACCGCTGTGTCTACACTGCAATTGTAATCGCCAAAAGTTTGATAAGGAACGCGCAAAAATGCGTGAGATTGAGCGTGAGCGAAACAAGGAAAAAACCTGATAGAGAGTTCGACTCGTATAATTCGCGTTTAGATTTCGGTTACTCACGACCACCATGCTGCAGTGTCCCCAGTCCACCTGCGCGCTTTCGCCCGGGGCGAAGGACAGGCTTTTAGGTAGGCTTTCAGCGCACGTATTCTTTGTTGTCAATTTGCGGTCAAAATGTATTATTTTGGAGATGTCCAACATCACCAAAATGAAAATCGGTACCTGAAATCAATATAGCAAACCTTCTTTAACTTGGTATAACACATCCAATAATTCATTTCTGTCATCCGTTCAAACTCTCCAGTATCCGATTTGTTTCATCACGTTTGGCAGTGACTTCAACAAGCTGTTTGCGAGCGCCTTCGACAATTTCAGCAGGAGCGCCTTCAATGAACTTTCGATTCTTTAATTTGCCCTCTCCTGCAGCAACTAGCTTGTTCAGCTTTTCCAATTCTTTGTGGAGCCGTGTCTTTTCTGTCTCGACATCAATTGAACTGCCCAGATCGAGATACAAAGTCCCCAGTGGCGTGACGACAGCAGGCATTGTGCTTTGAGGTGTTTCAGCGGAAAACTGTAATTGGATGCCGGCAAGCTTCTGAACCAGTTCTTTATTTTCGGCGACGACAGTTTCGCCATTTGCATCTGTAAGACACAACACTGTGACGTCACGCTGATTAGCCAAGTTGTACTGTGATTTGAGTGCTCTGGCCTGCGAAATCAAAGCCTTTAGATCGTTTACTCTAGCAACAGCGGAAGCATCCACTTGCAGAGCAGATTCAAGACCCGTGGATGTTGCCAGTTTGCTATTCTGAATAAAAGGTATATTTCCTTCGTAACCGAGCCCTTGCCACAATTCTTCGGTGATATGTGGGATTACCGGATAGGACAACTGGAAAACCTGGCGAAGCACCATATCCTGTATTGCCAGGCAATGGTTATGCAATACTTCATCTCCACTAAGCTTACCTTTGGAAGCCTCAACATACCAGTCACAAAAATCACTCCAGAAAAACGAATATATGAGGTGTGTTAGCGGTGCCAGTTCATGATTTCGAAAACATTTCTCGATTTCGGCGGTAACTTCAATCAGGCGAAAAAGTATCCAATGGTCATAGTCATCGCAAAGCTCTGGATTGATTCGCCTAAGAATGGCTTCTATATCCGAGTTATCTGCCATTGGTCCCGACATCTGTCGGAAGCGCGCTGCATTCCATAATTTATTGGAGAAATGACGTCCGATCTCGATACGTTTTTCAGAAAAAAGAATGTCGGAACCAGACGGCGCGATATTGCAGATGCCAAAACGCAGCGCATCGGCTCCATACTTATTGATTAGATCGAGTGGATCGGGTGAATTGCCGAGCGATTTAGACATCTTGCGCCCTTTTTCATCACGTATCAATCCATGGATAAATATGTTTTTAAAGGGTATGCGTCTAGCTATTTCCTCGTCCGAAAGCTCTCTGGAATCATGACCGTATAATTCAAGCCCAGCCATGATCATGCGAGCCACCCAAAAGAAAATAATGTCAAAGCCGGTCACTAGAACGCTGGTTGGATACCAAAAATCCTGTTCTTTAGATTGCTCGGAAGTTGGTTCCGGCCAACCAAGATTGGCCATGGGCCATAGGTATGAAGATGCCCAAGTATCCAGTACATCCTCTTCCTGTTCCCAGTTTTCAGGATCAGAGGGTCCTTCCACAGAAACATGCACATGATCTGGGTTGGAAAAGTCGATTCTCGCACGATCGAGACCTTTTCGGTACCAAACTGGAATTCGATGCCCCCACCATAATTGCCGACTGATGCACCAGTCCTGGATTCCATCAAGCCAGTGAAGGTAAGTCTTTTTCCAACGATCTGGATGGAAATGAATGATACCATTTTTAACGGCGCGTTTCGCTTCCTCAACTTTTGGATACTTAAGAAACCATTGTTCGGAAAGACGTGGTTCGATCGGCACATCGCCGCGTTCGGAAAAACCGACGGCATTTTCGTAGGGATCAGCTTTTACCATCAAACCCATGTCCTCTAGTTTTACAGCAGCGGACTTGCGTGCTTTGAAACGATCCATTCCCTCAAATGCTTCACCTGCCAAGGCATTGAGCCGACCATCCGGATCAATGACTTCGATGACTTCAAGACCATGGCGCTGGCCAATCTCAAAGTCGTTTTTGTCATGCGCAGGGGTCACTTTCAGGCATCCTGTGCCAAATTCACGATCGACGTAGGCATCGCCTATAATTGGAATTTCGGCCTTGGGAAAAGGTCTCCAGATTGATTTTCCAATCAAATGCTTGTAGCGCTCATCGTCCGGATGCACAGCGACTGCAGTATCGCCCATAATCGTTTCCGGACGCGTTGTTGAAATTTCGAGATGAGTGCGTTCACCGTCAGGCTCAACCAGTTCGTAACGCATTTTGTAAAGAAAGCCATTCTGTGGCTTCATAGTAACTTCTTCATCCGAAATAGCCGTCTGAGTAGCTGGACACCAGTTTACCATGCGTTTGCCACGATAAATATAATTGCGTTTGTAAAGTGAGACAAAGGCAGTGAGCACTGCTCTTGAATAATCTTTATCTAAAGTGAAACTTGTGCGATCCCAGTCACAAGATGCGCCCAATTTTTGCAATTGTTTCAAGATAACTTCCCCCGATGCAGCACGGAACTCCTCTATCTTCTCAAGAAATGCATCACGACCCAGGTCGTATTTACTTTGTCCAGTAGCCTCACGCAATTGCTTTTCAACCTTAGTCTGAGTCGCAATTCCGGCGTGGTCTGTACCTGGATGCCAAAGTACCGCCTTACCTTCGAGACGCGCCCGGCGAACAAAAATATCCTGTAAAGTGTTATCTAAAACATGCCCCATGTGTAGCATACCAGTAACATTTGGCGGTGGTATCATAATGGCGTAAGGCTCACGTTTTTCATCCACTTTCGCCTTGAAGCAGCCCGACTCAAGCCACTTTGAGTACCAGCTTTGCTCGAAATCTTTAGGCTCGTATACTTTTGAAATTTCAGACATAATGAAGATCGTTTGACAAGCATGTAAAAATGCTGGTCTCCATAGAGCCTTTCAAGTCTGAAAGCTTAGCAAGAAGAAGAATATTAGAGGAGCAATTAGAAGTTGGAAGCTAGAATTTAGTTGTCGATTATTAGCGGCTCGGATTTTACCTGAAGGTAATAACAAAGTAATGTGTTTTCACCGCAATAGGGCTTTTTATACCTCGCAAGAATCTGTTTGCAATCTAATCAACAAAATCGAGGCGCTCGATAAAACTAGCTCGTATTCCATCAGGCAACACGTACAAATAACTTTCTCTCAGCGCTTCGGTTACCTCATCACTTAAAAGTATACGGAGCAATGGGATAAGCTTTGCTTCACTATCCTTCTTGTAGGCAATCTGAAGTGGCAAACGGATCGGATAATCGCCAAAGTAGATATTGTCATCCTTGGGACCAAAAGCAGGACTTTGAGAATCTTTAGAGACCATTAATGCTTTAACTTTCCCCGTTTTAGGCAAATGCGATAACACTGCAACGACAGTTACATTGTCGACAAGCATCTTTTCGATTTCAACGTCTGTAAGTTCATTGACCGTAAGCTTCATTGCCGCGTGCGCCAATACCAAATGACGAAACAGCTCCGTTGATACACCCATCTCATTTTGACTGATTAATGGCTTAATTGAACGGTCTGCCAGGCTAGATACTCCCAATGAGCCCCAAGTTTCAACATTTAAATCAGGGTCTGATCCGAAGATACCTCGAAGTTCGCCAAAACTAAGCTCATTAATCGGATTTGCCTGATTAACTGCGATAATTGCCGAACTGTAAGCGACCGTAATGGTCTCATAAGTATCATCCAGCTGCATAGCATCATCCGCATTTTCCGGGGAAGCAAGAATTGCGAGCTGTACCTCATCGGACCGCAAGGAATCAACTGCCGTAATGCTGCCGACGCTAACAACAGAAACCTCAATAGCCCTATCTTCCGCAAGATTCTGAATTGTCTTCAAGACATCGCCTAGAATCAAGTCTGAAATAGCGATACGTAGCTCAGTCGCGCTTGCTGTCACAGCTGTCAAAAATAGAAGAAGGAAGCTGTAGAATTTACGCATGGGAAACTAATTGAACTATTTTGGAAGAGAACACTTTTACTGTTCCTGCAAAAACAACTGAAGTGAGTCAATCTAAAGCTTGTTGGGCTAAGATCACTCCACCGCCTATGCAAACTCAAGAACATGATAAGCACCGGTACTATGTGCTTGATGAAAATGTTTCAAGCGGAGTGCCGAAAATTCTTCCTTCTTTGAAATGCAGCCAGACTCATAGCACCTAGTCCAAGGAGAACTGCAATTGAAGCAGGCTCCGGAATATCCACTAAAGTGATATCGTCCAGCCATGCACGGCTAGTTTGATCCAAATTACCGCTACCTGATAGTTGAATTTGGTAGTCGCCTGGGGTCATCAGTGTAAACTTGGTTGATGATATTTGCACTCTGCCCGGCGTGTTGTCTGTAAAAGTTCCAATTACATGTTCAGTTCCCTCTGTTTCACCAACTCCTATTAAAACTGCAGTGAATTCAGAGCCCACGCTGTTGGGTAGCTCACCCCAGTGTTTGGCAGAAAACTCATAATCTCCTGAGGCCAATGACATTGTCTCCGTGTTAGTGACATAGGAGTTCGTGTACCTACCCATCCTAATACCCCAGCCACTGGGATTGGGAAATGCCGGATACAGATCTTCAAACTTGGCGGCCTGGTAAGTTTGAGTAATCACCCAACTCGTATCATTCACTATCGGATCGGAAGGCGTTGTGGCAGTAAACCGCCCTACCTCATTGGTGTAACTACCATAGCCGCCTCCGGAAAGACCCGTCTCAAAATCCCCGTTTATAATAAGGTTTTCCGAAGGATCTCCCGCCGCAACTACAGCTGAACCCAGAATTAAAGGAAGGTATCTCAACTTTACTGACTTTGGTGATCTCATAAAACCTTTAGTACATCCTTTGTTTGAGCAAATTCAAGCCCATTTTGAAAACATGTATGGCGCAAGGTCTTATTTTCTACGAGGTGAAAAGATCGTTCGCTAACAACTGATGGGTGTCGACCCGGAGTGCTGTAAGCCGGATTATGTCCATCTCCTGCCGAAGCAAGTGACTGTGCGCTCATTTATCTACTTCGCCAGAGCAAAGTTTCCGCCGGAACGGAATGCGGCATACCCGGGATCATTGAACGGGCCACCCGATCCCCTATTTTGCCTTGCACCGAAATGGGTTTTTCCTGCCTCCATCGTTACCTCCGAAGCGGTGAGCTCTTACCTCCCCTTTTCACCCTTACCCTTCGACAAGCTCCAGGCGGTTTGTTTTCTGTGACACTGTCCGTCAAGCCAGGTTTCCCCGACCCGCCCCTGCTTTCACAGGGATTTCTGCCCTACGGTGTCCGGACTTTCCTCTCATCCTAGTAAAGAACAAGCGAACGCCCACACTCCGGGTCGACAATGATAGGTATGAACTCGGAAGAATGATTAAACAAGCGAGAAATTTATCGTTATGAGTTGGTCGGTATACTCGCTTGATAGTAAACTCTTTCAATCTGCCTTTGGGGCGGCTATTGGTTGCATTTTATTCGGACACTGCTAGTGCAGTGCAACATCTAAAACTTCGCAACGCCTAGCTTCAAGCGAGCGACCGTACTTTATGAGCGTCCCTACGATCCTGACTTTCCGGTGGTGTGCATGGACGAATAGACCAAACAACTGGTCGGCGAAGTCGCTGAGTCCATTGCGATGACAGAGAACCACTGGCGAACTCATTGACCATGAGTATGTGCGCAATGGCGTGTGCTAGCCTCTCAACACTGGAAATATGAAGAAGCATATTTATACGATTCAAGGTAAATGTATATTTGCATTATATGTAATAATTACTTCACCTTAACTTCAAACTCATGAGCACTCAATTCGAACTTCGCGCCACTATTTCCAGTGAACTCGCTACTTTGCTTGAGGATCACTTCCTCGAAAATGAACTCGTTGACTGGGGCATCATGCAACGGGAAATTGACGATCCTTACGAAGTTTTTGGAGTCTTCTCTGACTCTGGCAAAGCTCATGCAGCCCTGGAAAACCTTCGCACTGCCTTCCCGGATCTACCGGAAAATTTCTCCGGCAAAGTTATTAGAGATGCCGTCTGGAAAAATGCGTACAAGGAATTTTTGAAGCCTTGGCATGATCGCCAACTGCACTGGATTCCACTCTGGGAACGCAACACCTACACTATGCCTGAAAACGCCATCTGCGTTTACCTCGATTCCGGCATGGCCTTTGGAACAGGCGCTCACGAAACAACGCGGCTCTGTGCACGACGCCTACTTGATTATCACAAGATACACGGAGACTCTCTGGAAAGACTTCGTATAATTGATGCCGGCTGCGGCTCAGGAATTCTATCGCTCTCTGCCTCAGCGCTTGGATTTAAGATGGTCTCGGGATTTGACATCGATCCGGAAGCCATCGTCGTTTGCAAACAAAACACCCATGAAAATCCACATATTTCGGCTCCAGAATTCATCACCGCCAACCTTGAAGACGGCCTCAAAGGAAAACAAGCCAACCTTGTGCTTGCCAATATTCAAACCAGTATTCTAATTCCGTCTAGTCGGTTCCTTGTTAAAAGTGTTGCGCCACTTGGCACGCTTGTCCTGAGCGGAATATTAACTAGGGAAATCAAAGACGTGCACACTCAATATACAGCTGAATTTAGTAAATTACATCCAGATGCAGGATTTAATGTACATTCGCGAGAAGATGGTGAATGGAGCGATCTGCAATTTACACTATCTGCACGATAACTTGCTTCAACTAGCTTGCACTAAATAACCGTCATTCAAAGCTTGCGGTGTAAAATTATGCGACTCAAATAATGTATATTATGCAAACCATAGGAGAGCAATTAGAAGAAGCACGTAAGCACAAAGGTATTTCTTTGGCTGAGGCCTCTGAAGCGACCAAGATTCGCGGAGATTTTCTGCAAGGTATTGAGCAGAATGAATTCAACTTTGATTTGCCCGAAATCTACAAACGCGGCTTTGTCAAAAACTACGCGAACTACCTGAAGTTGGACACAAAAACCATTTTAGCCGATTATGATGCTAAACGGCTTAGCGAAGTAAGTACGAGTACACGAGCTGGAAGCTCTGAACTTTTTGGTTCGATGGATTCTGATCCCAACACGGACTCTGAAGAAACGAGTAAACCATTGTTAGGTACATTTTCAGCTTATAAAAGGTCTGATGATATAGGCGAAAATAAAAAGTCCAATGCTAACACCGATAAAGCACATTACCTCAAAATCGGTCTAGTTGCAGCAGGTGTTTTGTCATTTATTTTTATAGTTATAGGTCTTATTATTACTGTTCTAAATGATGGTAATGAACTAAAAACAGGTATTGCTGAGGCATCGCCATCAGCAACAACACCTGCAAATGAGTTGAGTAGCTCAACCGAGGAGCCCAGGCAGGAAACCGTATCGTTGATTGCGAGTGGAGACGTTTATGTCCTAATCAAGCAGCGCAATGACAATAAAGAACTGGTTCGTCAAACACTCAGTAAAGGTGAAACACTTGATTTCACGAAGCAGGGCCCCGTTGATATTTTATTTACCGCCGGCGAAAACCTTGTAATCGTAAATCCCGCAGGAGAACGACTGAAACCAAGAGGTGAAGGAACTGCAAAAATTTCCATTCCCTAAAAAAGGATTCATATTCGATGACTACAGCAAAGCTCGAAATTAATTGTACGGTCCAATCAAATTACCTCTAAGGGGTTGGCACCACTACCGTTGATTTAAACGTTGAATCCTAAGCTGTAGAGTCAAAATAGCGTCACCTTTCAGAATAGGCTCAAGCAAGCTTGGAGTATCCTCTGCATTATATTCGGTTGTCCGCATCGGTATCAATAATTACAGGCTCAAGCAGGCTTCAACGCCATCCATGAATGCCTTTGCCAGACATCCACTACAAGAGTTTCAACACAATCAAAGCCGGGAATCGACTTTGGCAATGCTGCCAGCGTTTCTGGTAAAGCCGCTTCCTCATTGTAACAGGGTTATTTGTATGATCCTAGATTCGTGAGTTGAAATCGCAATCTTTCATAATCTTTTGCTCTACAAGACATTGAGCAGCTGACTCAACGCGCCAAAAGGCGCGCCTTCACAGCTCAGCAATATCTTGTACAACAAAATCTTACAAAACCTCATCGACCTCTACTCACGAAACTCGGATGATGCACTTACTCCAGAATAAGATTCTACCCCTATTCAGACAGGGAATATTGCAATCCCTCACACAACTTATTTCAGTCTTTCAAAACCACATTTTTCTGTTTTTATAATGCCATGATTGATGAAGAGTTACAACAATTGAACCAATGGAAAACCCAAATTTTGGAGTGGGTTGCCTTGAAGGGCGCTAGCCTATTCGTTGCAGTTTTTATCATATTTCTAGGCTTCTGGATTGCGAAAAACTTCTCCAAACTCGTTCTCAAAATTTGCGGCAAGCGCGAAATAGACGTTACACTTGCTCGCTTCTTTGCCAGTTTTTCCAAACTCGTTATTATAGCGTTTGCGATTATTATAGCGCTAAGCAAACTCGACATTGAAATTACCCCTTTCATTGCTTTACTCGGCGCTGGTGCTTTTGGCCTTAGTCTTGCCGTGCAGGGTCCGGTTTCCAACTATGGAGCGGGTATTGTCCTTATTATTACACGTCCCTTCAAAGTTAGTGATACACTTACTTTAAATGGACTCACCGGCATTGTTGACTGCGTAAATCTTGGTAATACACAACTCGTGAATGAGGACGGGGAACGCATCACTATTCCAAATCGCAGTGTATTAGGTGAAGTATTCATTAATTCCAATGATTACCGCATTATTGAGGCAGCTGTTGGCGTCGACTACGACACAGATCCGGAAAAAGCAATTCAATGCGTTTCCGGAGCAATCAAAAAAGTCGAAGGAATTGCCACAGGAAGAAATCCAGAAGTCGGAATCGATGAGTTTGCAGACTCTTCGATAAATATTGGTTATCGTGTTTGGGTTTTAACCAAACAGTATCATCGTACACGCTTCCTTATCAATATGGCGATCTATCACGCACTCAAGGATGCAAACATCACGATTCCTTTCCCACAGCGCGATGTGCACATGATAAGCCCTGAATCAGAGAAAAAATAATAGTCCTAGCCTTAAAGGATGAGTTAGAAATTAATTATCGACCATCAGCACATTACACATCTGAAATTCGTCGCCATTTTGGCGTTGTTCAGCATCCACGTAAATCCGTGTATCTGTGACTTATGAAACAGAATTTAAGTCTACTATAAGGTTAAAGAAATATACACTCGTTCTAGTCGCGGATCTGCGCTACTGGAACGAGAACACGCTGGATAGCATGAATTCGCCTAAAAATCCCACACTAGATAACAAAATACAGCTACGGAAATTGTGCCTATGGTAGTTTTGTAGATCCCATTAAGAATCGATCACACTCGCGGGCGACAGCACGGCCTTCGTTGATAGCCCAGACGATCAGAGACTGGCCACGGCGCATATCACCGGCGGCAAACACTTTATCCACGCTTGTAGCAAACTTCCCGTAATCTGCCCTCACATTGGAACGACCATCAAGCTCAAGGCCTAGTTCTTCAGCAATTGTTGCTTCTGGTCCAAGAAAGCCCATCGCAAGTAGCACAAGATCCGCGTCGATAACACGTTCACTACCTTCAACCTTTTTAGGCATGTAACGCCCGTTTTCGCTGACCCACTCGATCGTGTGAACATGGATCGACTTGACGTTACCAGCTCCATCATCAACAAAACGACTGGAACCTATCAAATACTGACGCGGATCTTCACCCTGTACAGCAGCGGCTTCTTCCTGTCCATAGTCCATTTTGTAAGTTTTAGGCCACTCAGGCCAAGGATTGTCTGGAGCTCGTTCCATTGGTGGCTTCGGCATGATTTCCAGTTGCGTGACACTTTTGCAACCGTGACGTAGTGATGTACCAACGCAGTCGGTACCGGTATCACCGCCACCGATAATGACCACGTTTTTACCTTTGGCAAGTTGGCTAAATTGCTCGGATTTACTCTCCTTAATATCCCACAGTTCCTTAGTGTTGGGACCCAAAAATTCCATTGCATAGTGGATATTTTTGAGTTCCCGACCTTCGATTGGCAGATCGCGCGGTTTAGTCGCGCCACAGCACAAGACAACTGAGTCAAACTCATCAAGCAACTCTTTGGCGCTAATATCGTTACCAATTTCGACACCACATTTGACTGTGACACCTTCATCTTCCATGAGCTTAACGCGACGCGTCACAATGTCTTTTTCTAACTTCATGTTTGGAATACCATACATGAGAAGACCACCAGGTCGGTCCGCACGTTCAAATACAGTTACTAAGTGGCCAGCTTTATTGAGTTGATCTGCAGCTGCAAGCCCAGCGGGACCCGAACCAACAACAGCAACTTTTTTGCCAGTTCGGTTTTCTGGAATTTCAGGTTTTACCCAACCCTCGGCCCATGCTTTATCGATGATTGAACACTCAATATTTTTAATTGTCACCGGCGGCTCGATGACACCAAGCACGCACGAACCTTCGCAGGGGGCCGGACAGACACGGCCAGTAAACTCAGGGAAATTATTGGTTTTCGCCAGGCGCAAGTAAGCATCGTGCCATTTGCCTCTATATACCAAATCGTTGAACTCAGGAATAAGGTTGTTGATCGGACAACCACTTGCCATATTGGATAGAGTCATGCCAGTGTGGCAGTAGGGCGTGCCGCAGTCCATACAACGCGAGCCCTGCTTTTGCACCAGCTTGATATTGAAATCCTCATGAATTTCATCCCAATCCTTGAGACGCGCGATCGGATCGCGGTTAGCAATTGTTTTGCGTTCAGGTTCTAAAAATCCAGTTGGTTTACCCATAGTTAAAAAGGAGTTGAAAGTTATAGTGCCTAGTGTCCTGCCTTTACGTTTTCTTCAAATGCTGCATTTATAGCGTCATCACCTTCGAGGCCACTCTTTTCAGCACGTTTAAGCGCCTGAAGAACGCGCTCGTAATCCTGCGGCATTATTTTAAGGAATTTTCCAAGCGTGACATCCCAATTTTCCAAGATGTGTCGTCCACGTTTTGATTCGGTGTATTCGACGTGTTTTTTGATCTTATCTTTGAGCAGAGCAATATCCGCGTCGTCGCATTCGACGAGTTGGTAGACATTAACCATGTCAGGGTTAAGATTTTTCTGAGTAAAATCGCCTGCTTCATCGTAAACGTAAGCAACTCCACCAGACATGCCTGCGCCCAGATTACGCCCAGTTACACCCAAGTTAATCACCATGCCACCCGTCATGTATTCCAGTGCATGATCGCCAAGGCCTTCGACCACAGCTTCAACACCTGAATTACGCACACAGAAGCGTTCCCCAGCCATACCCGCGATGTAAGCTTCACCTTGGGTAGCTCCATAAAAGCAAACATTGCCAGTGATTATATTTTCGTGCGCGACGAACGTGGATTCCGGGTCCGGTCGAACAATTATTTTGGCCCCAGAGAGACCTTTACCCAGATAGTCATTGGTGTCGCCAATTACAGTGAAGGTCATACCCTTCGGGCAAAAAGCGCCTAAACTTTGTCCAGCTGAGCCAGTCAAATTTAATCTTATCGTGTCTTCCGGCAGACCCTGAGCTCCATACTTTCGAGAGACTTCAGCACCAGTGATTGTACCAACAACACGATTGATGTTAACGATGGGAAGGTCGATCCTAACCGGTGTGCCGCTTTCAAGTGCTGGTTGAGCTTGCTTGAGAATTTGAGACATGTCGAGTGATTTCTCGAGCAAATGATCTTGCTGAATCGTACGGAATGTTCCTACCTCGGGACCAACGTTCGGGCGATAGAGAATCTTGCTATAGTCAAGACCCCTAGCCTTCCAATGTTCAATAGCACGGCGCATTTCAAGCTTATCAACGCGACCGACCATTTCAGAAACCGTTCGGAACCCCAATGTCGCCATCAGTTCACGCATCTCTTCAGCAACGTAGTTCATGAAGTTAACAACTGCATCTGCCCCACCATGAAACTTCTTACGAAGTTCCGGATTTTGCGTGGCGATGCCAACCGGACAGGTATTTTTGTGGCAAACACGCATGATCAGACAACCAAGTGTGACTAATGGCGCTGTTGCAAAACCAAACTCTTCCGCCCCCAGTAAACAAGCAATGGCAACATCGCGTCCGGTTTTTAACTGGCCATCAGTTTCGACAACTACGCGCGAGCGTAAGTCGTTAAGCAAGAGCGTTTGGTTGGTTTCAGCCAGTCCAAGTTCCCATGGAGCCCCGGCATGTTGAATCGAAGACCGTGGGGATGCGCCGGTTCCACCATCATAACCAGAGACAAGAATCACATCTGCTTTTGCCTTGGCAACACCAGCAGCAATGGTGCCAACACCAACCTCGGAAACGAGCTTAACATTGATTCGAGCATGATGATTCGCGTTTTTAAGGTCATGTATTAACTCGGCAAGATCTTCAATCGAGTAGATGTCGTGGTGCGGCGGTGGTGATATGAGGCCAACACCGGGAGTGGTACCACGGGTTTTTGCAATTGGCGGCAATACTTTGTGGCCTGGCAACTCACCACCCTCACCAGGTTTAGCGCCTTGCACGATTTTTATCTGAATTTCATCACCATTGACCAAGTAGTGGCTGGTAACACCAAATCGCCCTGAGGCAACTTGTTTGATCGCAGAACGGCGACTATCACCGTTTCCATCAGGATTAAATCGTTCAGGGTCTTCGCCACCTTCGCCAGTGTTGGACTTGCCGCCAATTCGGTTCATTGCAATTGCGAGCGCTTCGTGCGCTTCTTTCGAAATCGAGCCGTAGGACATAGCTCCGGTTTTGAAGCGTTTTACGATTGCCTCAGAAGATTCAACCTCCTCTAGAGGAATCGACTTTGAGGAGTCCACCTTAAAATCCATCAGCCCACGTAGCGTGAACATCTCTTTAGACTGATTGTTGACCGCGTCGGAATACTCTTTGAATACCGCTCTGTCGCCTTTGCGTGTAGCAAGCTGCAACTTGTGAATCGTTATCGGGTTAAAAAGATGCCGCTCACCACCGGCACGCCACTGATAGACACCACCTGTGTCTAAAGGCGTTGCCTTTTCATCGTTGCGAATGCCATAGGCATTTTTGTGTCGCGCAGCAACTTCCTCTGCGATAGTATCAATATTGATACCTTCGACGCGAGAAGCAGTTTTTGTAAAATATTTGTCAATTACACTATGATTGAGACCGATCGCCTCAAAAATTTGAGCACCTCGGTAAGATGCAACTGTGGAAATGCCCATTTTTGACATGGTCTTGATCACACCATTGAGATTCGCTTTGAGAAAATTGCTACCTGCTTTTTCAGGTGAAATTTCAAGATCTTCGCGTTGAACCATGTGGCGAACCGACTCAAGGGCTAGGTAGGGATTGATTGCATCAACGCCATAACCGAGGAGAAGCGCAAAATGGTGTACTTCACGAGGCTCACCGGACTCCAGAACGATTGAAACACGCTTGCGTGTACCACTACGAATTAGATGGTGGTGCAAACCTGAAACTGCAAGAAGAGCTGGGATTGGAGCTTTTTTCGGACCAATCTTACGATCGGACAGAATCAAGATATTGACTCCATCATTTATCGCTGCGTCTGCATTTTCAAATAAGTGCTCCAATGCTGCTTCAAGACCTCTTCCCGAAATAGACGGCTCGGAGATACCATTGTGCCCTTCAGCCAGGCCGCCAAACTCAGCCTCAAAAGTCATTGAAAGCCTAGCAGACTTGAAACCATCCATTTTAATTGCTTTCAACTGAACCAGTTTTTTGTCGTCTATCAACGGAGATTCGAATTTGATCATGCGACAACTGTCTGGTCCGGGGCGGGTTAAATTCCCTTCAGACCCGATAAAAGTTACACTGGCAGTCACCAACTCTTCGCGTATAGGGTCAATCGGCGGATTGGTTACCTGAGCAAACAACTGCTTGAAATAGTTATATAGACCCTGTGACTGATCCGAGAGAACGGCTAGTGGCGCATCATTCCCCATTGAACCGAGCGGTTGCTTACCGGTTTCTGCGCTTGGTCCAAGAATGAAGCGTAGATCTTCAAAAGTGTAGCCAAATGCTTTTTGTCGTATTTCGATGTCATCAAAGTTGTCTACTGTAGACTCATCCGGTTCCGGAAGTTCTGTGGAATGGACAAGATTTTGCTTCAGCCAGTCTCCATAAGGAGCACTTTTAGCGATTGCCTCCTTAACCTTGGCATCCTCGATGATGCATCCGGCTTCCATATCAATCAGAAACATACGCCCAGGCTCTAAACGACCCTTTTTGACAACATTTTTGGGCTCGATTCCAGCGAGGACTCCTACCTCCGAAGCAAGAATGACCCGATCATCTGCAGTCACATAGTAACGAGATGGACGCAAGCCATTGCGATCCAGTGTAGCTCCTACCTGGATACCATCGGAGAATGCCATGGACGCAGGACCATCCCAAGGCTCCATCATGCAGGCATGAAATTCGTAAAACTCACGTTTAAAGTCAGGCATGTGCTTGTGCCGCTCCCAAGGTTCGGGAATCATCATCATCATAGCATGCGCAAGACTTCTTCCCGAAAGAACCAGAAATTCCAGACAGTTATCAAATTTTTGCGAGTCTGATCCGTCTTCCCGAATGACAGGTAATAATTTTTTCAGATCATCACCGAAGACTTCGCTCGCCAACTGCATCTGGCGCGCATATAGCGCATTTTCATTGCCGCGGACTGTATTGATTTCTCCGTTATGGCAAAGATAGCGAAATGGTTGAGCGCGAGGCCAACTTGGAAACGTATTAGTCGAGAAGCGTGAGTGCGTGAGTGCGAGGGCGGAGTCCATCGCCTCGTTCGACAAATCTGGGAAATAAGCTTCAAGCTGCTCTGTAGTAAGCATGCCCTTGTAAGTCATCGTGCGGCTGGATAGCGAGGAAATGTAGAAAAGCGCCTCTTCATCGCTGCCATTGTAGCGAATACGATGGGTCGCCAAACGACGAACCAGATAAAGCTTGCGCTCGAAAGGAAGCCCCGCCCCAACCTCTTTTCTGCCGACGAAAAACTGACGCATGACTGGTTCACACGCTTTTGACGCTTTACCCAGTATTTCACTACGTACTGGCACATCACGCCATCCAATAAATTCAAGCTCTTCTTCTGCAATGATCTCTTCGATAATGGTCTCTTCGTTATTACGCTCTTTCTGATCATTTGAAAGGAAGGCAAAACCAACACCATAATCGCCTTCATTCGGCACATCAAAACCACATTCGGATTTGCAGACGCTCTTGAAAAAGTTGTGCGGCAGTTGAATAAAAATGCCTGCGCCATCACCCGTGATCGGATCACAACCACACCCACCGCGATGATCAAGGTTCACACAAATTTCCAAAGCTCCCTTTACAATATCATGAGATTTACGCCCTTTCATATCGACAATCAATCCGATACCACAGTTCTCGTGCTCATTCCTGGGATCGTATAGACCTTGCGCTTTAGGCTGTGTGATTATTTTTTTCATTACCATTAACTTAAATTTTGAGTTTAGAACATTACAAACTTTGTAAATTGCATCCTAGCCAAACTAACCAAATTTGAAACCCGTGAAGCGAATCAAAATGAAGATAGTTAACAATCTGTCTAGATAAAATATACCATATCCTGAAAGTGTGCTCAGGATTAATGATTTTATACTTTAGATGATAACCTTAATTAGTAATTCGAAATCATCATGCCTTATAAGCGTCAAATCATCTTTTTTTGAACAATCCAATGCACACTGTTCGACGCATCATACATATTGATATGGATTGTTTTTATGCATCCGTAGAGATCCGCGAGCGCCCTGAACTGTGCAACAAACCCATTGCAGTGGGCGGCTCCTCCGGTCGGGGCGTATTAACTACCTGCAATTATGTTGCGCGTACATACGGCATTCACTCAGCCATGCCGGTTTTTAAAGCGAGGAAGCTTTGCCCACACTTGGTTATCCTTCCGGTACGCTTTAATCTCTACCGCCAGGCTTCACAGCAGATTCGCTCCATTTTTGAACGCTACACGGAACTAGTGGAGCCGCTCTCATTGGACGAAGCCTACCTAGATGTTACCCACTTAAAACGTCGCGGAGCTTACATCGCCAAAGAAATAAGAAGCACTATACACAAAGAGACTGGTTTAACTGCGTCTGCTGGAGTCGGCCCTAATAAGCTTATAGCAAAGATTGCCAGTGACTGGAATAAACCAAACGGACAGTGTGTAGTCTCTCCTTCGATGGTTGGCGCTTTTATGAAAAACCTATCCGTACGCAAACTCTGGGGCGTCGGGCCCAAAAGCGCCAACCGACTGGCTAAGATGAAGATAGAGACCTGCGGAGAACTACAAGACTGCAGCCACAGGACACTTGTTGAAGAGTTGGGAAGTTTCGGCGCTGAACTTTACAACCTTTGTCGCGGTATCGATGAACGTCCAGTTCAACCTAACCGCATCCGCAAAAGTCTAAGTAATGAACATACCTTTAGTGAAAATATCGAAACACTCGAAAAGTGCGAAGAAGCTTTAACAGTTCAGTACGAAGAATTATTGAAAATATTAAAAAAGAAAGCGCTTGACCGCAAAATTGCAAAAATTGTGGTCAAACTTAAATTTAGCGACTTTCGTCGAACCACAGCTGAACTTACCAATCAGCAACCCGAACTGAATGCTTATCTAAAGCTCCTCCACGAAGCATGGGGACGCAGTGGAAAGTCTGTACGATTACTAGGTTTAGGAGTTCGTTTCGCGAACACAGGCGACAAGCAGGAGCAACTCGAACTGGGACTACAACCTCAGCTACGAAAAGATTTGAATAAAAGTAAAAACTTATAAAAAATGGCGCACTTCCTACCCCTAAGAAGTGCGCCAACCATTGTCTACTTACCTGCCGCGAACGACAGGATTTGTTTGTTACCCCAACCTCCCTTTCGGGAGAAATACTTCAAAAATTTATAAAGCTAATACAGACATTCTTTTTTACTAATTGCAAGCTTTTTTATAGCAAATTCACAAAATGGCATTTTCTAAAAAAATTGAAGACATAATAGCGGACTTTCGGAGATTGCCAAGAACGACGAGCGAATCATCAAAACACGCACCTATGTCATTGGATAGTGTTCTAGAACAAATTGAAAAAAAATATAACCTCGAAAAACCTTCCCCTGAACGTTCTATTGTTGAAAACTGGAATGATATTTTCGGAACGCTTGCAAGTCGTTGCAGTCCAATATCTTTAAAGGACGATAAAGTACTGGTTGTTTCGGTTGCCAATCAAACACTGCGCTCGGAACTTCAGTTTCGAAAACGGACGATCCTCAAAAAAATCCAAGCGCTCCCTTTTTGTGAAACGATTTCTGAAATCCTCATCCGAGCTTAATTAACACTCAAATTCCACATTTAAACCTCTAGACAAAAATGACTCAGCGAAATAAACAGAAAGAGCATGAGGAAGAAAACTATCTCGACCTATTGCATAGAGTGCTTGAAACAGGCACTTATCGTGATGACCGAACAGGCACTGGCACCTACTCATTGTTTGGCGCACAAGCACGCTTTTCTTTGGATACAGGATTTCCATTGCTGACGACCAAAAAACTTCACCTGCGATCCATTATTTACGAATTACTCTGGTTTCTAAAAGGCGACACTAACATTCAATATCTTAAAGACAACAAAGTCAGCATCTGGGATGAGTGGGCTGACGAAGATGGAAATCTAGGGCGCGTTTATGGTGCACAATGGACTGATTGGCGTTCAAGTGATGGTGACAGAGTCAATCAGATTGATGACTTAATCTACTCGCTTACAAATAATCCTGACAGCCGCCGTCATATTGTCTGCGCCTGGAATCCTGGAGAACTCAAACAAATGGCTCTCCCACCGTGCCATGCCCTGTTCCAATTTTACGTGGCCAACGGTGAATTAAGCTGTCAGCTCTACCAGCGCAGCGCTGATATATTTCTCGGCGTACCATTCAATATTGCTTCCTACGCTTTGTTAACAATGATGATTGCTCAAGTCTGCGGATTCAAAGCTAAGGAGTTTGTTCACACCTTTGGTGATTTGCATCTGTACACGAATCATGTAAAACAGGCAGAACTCCAGCTTACACGTGAACCGCGACCACAACCAAAAATGAAGATTAATATGGATGTAAAAGCCATTGACGGTTTCAAGTTTGAGGACTTCGAGCTTTTAGATTATAATCCACATCCCAGCATTAAAGCTCCAATTGCTGTCTAAGTAAGACCCCAAAGATCGGCAGTATTTTCAATGAGCACGTTTAAAGCAATCGCCGCGATGGCAAAAAACAAGGTTATCGGTAACAAAGGACAGATCCCTTGGCATTTACCGGAAGACTTCAAATGGTTTAAGCGCACTACGATGAACCACATCCTAGTCATGGGTCGAAAAACCTATGATTCGATTGGTCGTCCGCTTCCCGGCCGAGAAACCTTTGTCCTTAGCCGGACGAACACTGAGATACCCGGAGTGCAAGTAATCAGGAATCTCTCAGATCTGGACTGCCTGAAAACAGAAAAGACTGTTTGGATCGCTGGAGGCGGCGAGATATATCAGCAGATGCTTCCCTTGTGCGATGAGCTTTATTTAAGCCGCATTCATCGATCCATTAACGGCGATGCATTTTTCCCGGACTTTGAAACACTGTTTTATTTCGATGCAAATGTTCTGAAAAACCCAGATTTTACAGTCGAACGTTGGCTTAAGAAAAAGTGATCGAGGCTTATTTGTTGCAGAACGTTGCCCACCCCCTTGTTCTAAGGCCATCTTATGCAACAGAAAATTGTTTGCTAGTTTCTATCCAGCTTCACTCGCCTTCGATGGCATCACGCAGGCATAGAGTAGTAAAAACACATTTACCACGGGTACTAGCATCAGTAATGAAAAATACGCTTCTTGGCCTATATCGCGGAGGCGTTTGAGTAATTGCATTAAGACAACAAAGTGGCAAATCAGAGCAAATACTATAATGCAAAAAATCCCCAGCGTAACAAACTCACCGTGATGAAAATTGTGCGCAAAATAGGAATAGGCAATAAAACTAAGACCTACAGCAAATAAAATAGCTGCGACCATACGAACTATGAAAGTAGTACGCCCTATTTTCCCTTCAGAACTAAGAAAATCAGTTTTCATAAAATTGTGTGAAAATAAAATATGACGAAGTGATCAAAATATGTATAAAGATGCAAGCCGTTCATTAGATTATATTAGCTGTTGTGGCATCTTTTATGCTTTAGTGCTTCTTCCTTTATCGGTTTCAAGAAAAGCAAGTATTGACTGGCAATTCACCAATGAAGATGCACGCATAAAACTAATGAGACTTTATCCGAAACTTTAAGTGTTACGATTTATTAGCGCATCATAACACTTATAATTTCGCATTTTCAATCTTTTTTGTAACGCGCAGCTTCAGCGAGCGATTCATGTGCCTCTAAAGTGCGGTCGCTCGCTGAAGCTGCGCAATGCGAATTTTTACATGTTTCGCTACACTAGTGAGTTTGGGTAACAAGCGCCAAACGATCGGATAACCCACCCCATTAACATAAATACTCAGCACTAAAAAGTTGATATGTCTCTTGCCATACTTCCAATTCGTATTGTTTG
>CAZUYZ010000226.1:0-9344 GCA_964624365.1 uncultured Puniceicoccaceae bacterium | reverse complement strand
CCGGCACAACGATAGATTTTAGACCCGTAGCGGATAATACAAACAGCATTACTGTTACGATTGGTTTAGATGGTCAAGTTTCCATATCCGGTTCTGCGGGTGATGACGCTGCGTCTCCAGTTTCAAATGTAACGGATATTTTCGGCAACGAATCGGGCACTGGTATATTAGAAATTGTCGGACCCGATGTGGATGCAGTGTGGAATTTTGATGGAGCTAATTCTGGTAGTTTGACATTTATTGCCAGTGACACTTCGGAAGTTGTCATCGATTTTAGTAGTGTTGACAAGATTACAGCTGGTTCGGGAGTCGATGAATTTACCATTAGCAATGTCTATAATCAGACGGTCGACATTTCCGGTGGCGCAGGTGACGATTCTTTAATCATCGTTTCAGGGACAAATGTATCAATAACTTTTGATGGTGAATCGGGCAATGCTGACACGATTGTTAATCAACAAGGCGTCAATCAGCAAGGCGCAACAGGGAGTTTGGCAAAATCCAACGTTGAAACATTTGTTGATCGTCCTCTGCTCTTTATTCCGGGGTTTGGCGGAACGAGTGTCGGAGATGTGAACAATGATGATGATATCGATACAATAGATTTTGACTATTACTTGACTCATCGGGGTATTCAACCCGAGTTTCTTCGTCTTGAACCACTGACACAAGCTTACTCAGACATTGCCAAAACGTTGACTAATATTGGATATGTCGATGGAGCAAATGAAGAAAATGCACCTGGCACATATCACACGGTTCTTTGGGATTGGCGTGTCCCCGTAGCGCCTTTGGATACAGATTCAGCTTCGAATCCAGATGGGCAGCTTAGTGTTACAGACACAGCACTTCGCAGTGATCTTGCAAACGGATATGACACAGCGCTTCATTATCTCGTTCACTTTATTGATAAAGCTGTGAGCGATTGGCAGGCTTTGACCAATTCAGCAATCGCGTCAATCGACGTCATCACTCACAGTACCGGAGGACTTGTTGCGAAGAGTCTTATCCAAAGCGCTGCTTTTAGTTCTTTGCCGTCAATAAATCAACTTATTCAGGTCGGTGTTCCCAACCAAGGGGTTTTATCAACCTTTCAATTTTTACTGAATAACTTCAGTGAGAAGTCCGCAGCCCGTACCCTTGGCGCTCTGGTAGATGCCGCTTACGAATTGTTAAAAAATAATACAATAATCAACAATCCCGATGACAGTGTAATTACTGCTACCGGGGGTTTTGACGAGGCACAAACTCAACGTGATTTTGTTGGAGATTACATCGGCACAATGGCCAGCCTTTTGCCAGATACGGATATTGAGTTTTTAGATATTGGCAATGGATTTGAAACTTTGCAAGCTACCGGTGGTGTGATCAATGGCAATGCTCTGCTCAATGATTTAAATTTCCCATCAGCAGATGTGTTTACTCAAAATGCAAATGTGGGGCATACCAGTATTATTTATAGCGGCGGTCTTGATACGGTTGGTTTTATGACCCAACAGACAGGATTTAATTCTGATTTGGGCAGAGATAACGAGATTGTTAAGTTTGAAAGTCTTTTGGGACGTTTGCCAGCTGAGGATGAAGTTTGGTATCATGACACTCTCACTTCGGGAGACGGTACTGTTCCCGAGTTTTCAGCAGCGGGAGCATTTGATTCGTCTGATCCAAAAGTTTCGCTTTTCAATATGGGCTCTGTTGGACACGCAGAACTGGTCCACGATGTATTTTCACAAAGTAGAATTTTAGAGTCACTCACCGGTCGGACTTACGATGGAAACCTTATTTCCACTGAAGAATTGAAAAGCCCATTAAATGCGGCACTAACTTCAATTAGACTTGGCTTGTTGAATCCTGTTAAAACCGCAGCTAATTTGTCCGAGCAGTTGTCGAAGCTCATTGGTGATATCGAAGAATTGCTACTTCAGGCTTTACTAGACGAGCCACTCCCCACTACGGGGCAGACACTTCGCGAGCTTGCGGATGATCCCAATGAAGATTTCGATATTGATCTTCTCGATAAATTGCAAAACTTTTTCAGCAATATTAGCAGCTCGATTGAGGGTATAACAGCGCTCGAAGATCTTGAAGATCTTATCGAGGATGAAATTTTTGGGTCGGATGATGTTGATGATCCGCGGATCGAATTAGAATTAAATGGCGCCGAACTTTCGCTACAGATTGCTTTTAGTTATTCAAATGATCAAGAAGGTGATAGTATAACCGGTGAAATTTTAACAATCGATCTTGGCGCTACGGATCTTCCAATTAGCGGAACTGTTGATCTAGAAACACTTGTCGAATTTGATTTAGACGTCACATTCGTTTTTGATTTTGCAGATATTATTGATCCTATTGATGGAAAAAGTCGTATCGACGCTTTGGAAATCACCAGCGATGCACTTGCTGTTAATGCTGCTCTAAATGCATCAAATATTAACATCGTTCTACCTTTTGATGGGCTAGGAGATTTAACAGTTGAGAATGGTGAGATCGGTATTGAAGCTGGTTTGGCAGTATCGTTGTCTCCTAATACGCTTTCTTTTACAGATTTACTCACAGGCAGTTTTACTGACCAGATTAATCTTACACCGAGAAGTTCGTTTACATTTAATCTGCCAACAACAGCTAGTATAGATACAGAGGCTATTGATTTTACCGGTAGTGGCACGCTTATCCTCGAGTCTGAAAATGTTTTTTCAGGCGAGCTTCCGGACTTACAATTATCCTTTACTGATGGGCAACTTTCAGTAGGCGATTTTATTTATATTGGCGGAGCCATCGATTTTAAGAACAAACTTGTTGATGTTGATGTGAATGAAGATGGCTTTTTGGATAGCAACGATTTTGACGATGCTCAGTTAATTACCATATCAGCGGATCAAGCGCGTTTCTTTGCAGGAGTGAATGGCGACTTTTCTCAAGCGGATCTCACGGGTAGTGAAAGCGCTGGTTTCTCAGTGATCGATGGAGCTTTAGCCCTGGGAATCCTAAAACCGTCTACTTTTGACGACACTAGCTTTGTCGGTCTTTCGGCGGATGTCTCCAATGTTAGTTTTGTCGGAATTGACGGTATTGAGGCGAGTGCAAGCGATTTAAATATCGATGTTAATCTTGCGGTCAAAGCTGACGGGACAATTGATTCTGATCCGGCAGCTATTCTCGACTGGTCAACTCAGTTGGATCTTGGTGCAGATGCGGCAAATCAGGCTGCTGGAGGTGTTCATTTTGGCGATGTTTTAACACTTGATGGAGTTTCCTTAACTTCCAATGAGAAATCAGTTGGTCTGGAAGGAACTGTTAATCTGGAGCTATACGGCCAAAACTTTAGCGGAACTGTGGATCTGAACGCTACGCCGACAAGTCTGAATTTAGATTTGAAAGATGCTCGTTTAGGGTTTGGCGATGGAGTCACCGATTATTTGTCTCTCGAAATTCCGAGTGCAACACTCGATGTTACAGTTGATCAGGATCTTGGACCACTCTTGACAAGTAGTATACAAGGTACTGTAAGTTCGACACTCCCGGGTGTATCCGTTTCAGGTAGTTTTGATGTGGAGGTTGATACAAGACCCCCCGTTATTGCAGTTAATGAAAATGGCGTTGATTTTGTTGTTTATCGTAGCGATACCGATAGTGGAGTTGCCGATGGAGAAGATCCATTCGATGATGTAAGAGTTGCTGTCAGCGATAATGGTATCGATTTTTACATAATTAATCCATCCGTAGACCCCCCACGTATTTTCGGAGATGAAGAACACGATACGGCAAACTTTCGAGCCGGATTCGATTTGGAATCTGCATACAAACTTGTAGATAATACGGATGATGGCATCGACAACCCAACTGCAGTTTCTAATCCACTTGCTGAGATACGTTATATTACGTTGATTGCGAAACCAGCCGGAGCAGAAGACATTGTTGAAATTGATGGGGTTGATGTTAGCACCGACGGGTTTGACCCTGATGCAATTGGTGTTGTAGAAGGACATCGTGGGCCAGCAGGTAGGGACTTCCTTGTATTGGGTTCTCCCAATGATGCTGGTCAGGATCTTGGACATTCTTCAGGGGATGACATCCGCGGAATTGAAATCACAGGTGGTGAGGCTCGCATTCGTGCAGTTGGAACAGATATTTCATTGGATGTTCTAGGACAAAGCTTAACCGGTAACTTTGGATTTGAGCAAGTTTTTGAGGCTGGCGAGTCAAGTGTACGTTTCTTTGATCTGCTGGGCACAGAGTTAAAGCTGGGCGACGGTGATTTGTTGACAGCTAAAATTGTAGGTGCGACTGCTCCTGCTCCTGTTTTGGTGAATGATGCTGAAGGTTCTGACTTTACATTGTATGCCACTAGTGGTTTGGATTTTGAAAATGACTTAACTGTAACTGTGAGCACAAACGGTGTTGATTTCAGTACACCTTTAACTCCGATGAGTCCGGTACGCGTGACCGGCGATGAAGTAATTAAAGGCTATGACCTCTTCCTGAGTTACGATATAAGTCAGGTCTTTGTCCCCGAAACACTTACCGAAACGAACGGAGGGGTTTTTGTGGCAAGACTAAATGACAACCTGGATGCTAATGACGATCCAAAGTTGTTGATAAGGGTTATCGATACAACAGGACAAATTATATCAGATGAGCTTTATTTAGAAAGTGACGATGTTCAGGCAGTCAGTGACTTCTTGAGCTATATTGATGAAAATGCAGGAGTTCCCTGGGATATTGCTACTCTTTCAGGCGATGAACAAAATAAGATAATCGAGGATGCGTTTGCTCTTGCAGATCCCGATTTGGACCCGTCCGATAACGACTTTGGAAATTATGCGCGTTCCTATGATCTGTCTGAAATTGGTGCTTCGCAGGCCCGCTTTATTCGTATTGAATCGGGAGGCTTTGAAATTGATGCCGTTGGTGTTGTTGGGGGCGTTCCTGAACAGGATGAAGCTTTCTTCCCGGAGTTTGGCGCTCCTGACGGTAATGGTTTCAATGTGAGTGATAACGCTTCATTGGAAATAGGTGCGCTCGAGTCAGAGCTTGTTGCGCCTGAAATAATAATTACGAAAGATGGCATTATAGCCGATTTGCAAGTCTCGGTAACTTCATCGGTTGAATCGGTATCTTTTGAAGGTGACTTTGCGCTTCAGGTAGTGACCACAGATCCCGAGGGAAGCTTTGTTCGTGTGGTAGGTATCGGTGTGCTGCTGGACATTGACGGTCAGGAACTGTCCGGAAACTTCAGCGCGGAACAATCCTTAGCAAGCGATGGCACAAATGTAGTTCGAATTGCTACAGCAAATACTTCCTTTAATTTTACGAGTTCGGGAGTTAATCTCGTTGAGGTTTCCGATGTTGAAGGTGCTCTGATTATAAATAAGGATGGTATTGCGGGTAGTGCTTCAGGGAATGCAAGCCTCTCCATTCCAGGTCTAGCTTTAGCCAATGCTTCGATTGATTTTCAGGTCAATACCACCGGTGATGCCGTTGAAGACACTTTTACAATCGGCGATCGTTCGGTTACTTTAGCTGTGGCAGCCGGACCTTACCTAAGAGTAGCAGCGTTGGACGTGAGAGCAACTTTGTCGGATGAGCCAGATTCAGGCGATTCTCTTTCTGCAGAGCTTACAGGAGATTTACTTTTTGAGCAGCAGACCGTTGGCGAAGAAACGACCACATTTGTTGCTCTGTCTGACCTTTCGGTTACTTTTGCCGGACAAGGTCTTCAAAATGGGGAAGGCGCATTTTTGATCAACAGCAGCGGTGTGGCAGGTTTTGTCAGCGGCACTGCATCGGTGGGTGGCGATACAATTAATGTTGGTGGTACTCTTGGATTTCGAATAAACACTACTGGAATAGCGATTGATCCGGCAGTTAGTCTGGATCTGAGTGGTCGTACTTTCAGCATCGTCTTCACTGAGGGAGAGGTCTTTGAGTTCTTCATTTCCGAGATCTCAATCAACATTGCTGACTTTGTAACCATCGAAGGCGCCGGTGAGTTTAGCAGCGGCCGTCTGGTAATTTCGGATGGACTATTGTTTATTGGTCAGGGTCCCGCTCTTCTGAATGATGGCACAACAAACCCTTCAGCACGTGGTGTCTTACTGCGCAATGCCTACGGAATCGCAAGAGTATTTACAGGTGATGGAGCGGATGGCAGCGATGGCTACTTCGTCTATGCAAGTGGCGCTGTAGAGTTGCTTGGTATTCCAAACGTCACTGTAGTTGGAACTGCGGAAGTTGAAATTTTTACTGCTCAGACAGCGACATTTTCTGAAACTGGAATCGAAGTAGATTCTAGCGGCACCACGCTGGATTTTGATCAGAATACTTATGCCTCTGGAACCACCAACTTTACTGGTGCGCTTGAGCTTGGTGTTGCTGGTCAAAGTGTTGGTGGGACGTTTAGTTTTTCACGTACAACGACTGAAGATGGCGATACGGCACTTGATATCGAGGCTACTGGAATTAATGTTCAAATCGGTTCTCTGGATGCCTTGGGAGCTCTAGATAAAACATTTGTATCTATTCAGAACGGTGTTGGATCATTTCTTGCGACAAGTGAAGGTTTAATTGGTAGTTTCACGACACCAAGTGTTAATCTTGGCGACGGCACGGATTTAACTGCCTATGCTGCAGGATTATCTGGTGGGATCAGCTTCAATGGTATCGGTCGGGCTTTTAATGAAATGGTCGATGGTGTTGAATTGGATCTTCCTGGAGGTCCGTTCTTTAAGGTCGAGTTAGATACTGGAAGTGAACTCGAGATACTAGGGCAAACTTTTGGAGGAAGTTTCGTTTTTGAGCGAATCGAAAATCAAATTAATTTTGAGGTTGAGAATGGAGTTCTTGGTTTTAAGGCAGGCACTACAGAGGTGTTGGATGCAACCAATTTGAACGGTTCCTTTTCTCTTGATGAAACAGGTGTAGCAGGTGTTTTCTCAGGAGATGTAAAAGTTGCGGATGGCTTCTCTTCTGACTTTTCTTTCGAGGGCAATGTCGAGTTAGAATTCAACAGCCAAGTTGCAGATAACTTTTTGCGGGTAAAGGCAACAGATGCTTCATTAACTATTCTTGGTCAGCAACTTTCAGGCAGTCTTTTTGAGTTTGAACAATCCGATAGCAACACAGTTGAATTTAATGTTGATGATGTATTACTTGATTTTGCGGATGGAGTCGTTGTCGCCAAAGTGGGTTCAGCGATGCTTTCAGTTGACGAAACGAAGTTAACTGCAACTTTAACAGGCGCTTCGATTGATGTCACATTACCAGAAGTCGAATTCACTGGAACATTTGATATCAACATTGATACAGATGATGCTAATCAAAAGATAGAGGCCTCAGGCACGGGTGTTAGTCTTGAAGTCGCAGGACAATCTATCGGCGGTGATTTTGACTTTGAGCAGACTACTGACGATAATGCGAATGCAGTTATATTTGTTGAAATAACAGAAGGTATTCTCGATCTTGGAGTACCGGGAACAACACTTAGAGCAGACGGTATTAATGGCGCCGCTTTAATTAATTCGGAAGGTATTGGAGCAAGCATCTCAGCATCACTGAATGTTTTGACGAATGGCTTTAGCTTCAATTCAACCAGCGCGTTACTAGAACTTAGCACATTTGATTCAGCGGTTGATGTCACCTTTGGGACAGGTTCGACGTTATTACTTCCAGCGGGTCCATTTGTTCGCGTCACTGCTACCGGCGTGACTGCGACCTTCAACAGTGGAGCCGATGGAGCTAGTGACATCAGCTTGACGGGTAATTTCTCTTTCGAACAAAGCGAGCGTGACAATGGTAACGGTGGAACCGAGACTGTAACATTAGTTGCTGTTACCGATCTTTCTGTAACTATTGAAGGGCAAACACTCGATGATGGTCGTGGGGCCTTTGTCTTTGATCTGGCAGGCATTGCCGGCTTTGTCTCTGGAACAGCAAATGTTGAAGCACAAGGTTTCTCTGCTGGTGGTAACATCGGTTTACGCTTTAATAACACAGGTACGATCATCAACGAGACAGTAACAGTTGGTAATGAATCCATTGATATTATTTTTGGAGAGGATGAGGAAAACTTTATTGGTTTCTTCGGAGCCGGCCTCAGTTTTGATGTGGGTGGTTTTGTAACGATTGAAGGTAATGTCTCTTTCACCGATGCCGGCAATGGTCGCAAAGTGTTTGCCGCTACGGAAACGCTGGTATTTATCGGCCAGGGACCACTTCGTTTAGATGCTGACACTGAAGAATTCAATCCCTCGGCTCGTGGGCTTCTTGTCCGCAATGCCACAATTGGTTTGGTTCAGATTGTAGCAACCGGTGGTCTTGCGCTTACTGTTGAGGGTCAGGTTGAAACAGTGGGCATACAAGGGATGTTGCTTGCTGGTGTTGCAAAGGTTCGTTTCAATAACACAGGCGAGGAGATAGATCGTAATGTTAACGTGGTCAATGCTGATGGCGAAACAGAAGTTGTGCCCGTTCAGTTTTTAGCCCATGCGGACCCTCGCTTTGATGAAACTCAGGCAAGACGTTTTGCTGTCTTAGGTGCGACCATGGATGTCGCTGGTCAGCAGTTGAGTGGCAGCTTCCTCTTTGACAAAACGACTGTTAACGATGAAGTGCTTTTAAGTGTAGTATTTGATGATGTTAGCGTTTCGCTAGGCCAGGAAGAAAGTGAGATTTTAAGCGTAAGTGATGCTTCCGGAGCCTTCCTGATTACTCCCGAAGGGATTGCTGGATCTGCTACTGCCCGAGCTTTTGAGTTGAACGCTTCAACCAATGTTGCACTCACTATCGATGACCTGGGGCTGGCTATCAACACGACCGGCAATGAGGTAATCCTGCCTTCTTTTGATGCTCCGATTTTCACAACTTCGTTAGCAGTGGGTGACATAAACGGTGACACAAATGACGATCTTGTTATCGGAATCGCGGGATTGCCCAACCGACTATTCCTCGGTGATGGCATAGGCGGATTTGATGCAGGGCCAGAAATTTCGACGACTTCCGACCAGACATCATCAGTTGTTCTGGCCGATTTAGATCAAGATACAGATCTAGATCTTGTCGTCGGTAATGACGGGGAAGCCAATCGCGTTTATTTGAATCAAGGCGGTGTTGGTTCTTCTTGGCTTAGATTTGATTCGGGAACAGAGCTTGTTGACGGTAGCAGTGAGCCTTATATTTCTGCAACCTCTGCAATTGCAGTCGGTGATATTGATGGAGATGGTGACTCAGACATTGTTGTAGTAAACCGCAAAGCTTCTAACCGGGTGTTTTCTAATCAAGGTGATGGTAGCTTTACTCATGGTTTCGATTTTGGTAATTCGGCGGGTGTGAGTACAGCAGTTGCA
>CAZUYZ010000225.1:0-16305 GCA_964624365.1 uncultured Puniceicoccaceae bacterium | reverse complement strand
CCGAGTGTTACTTGGAATGATATTGTGATCGAGACGTTATGTTGGGGGTGGATTGACGGGGTGAAGAAGTCACTCGGGGAGGAAGCCTATCTTCAGAGGATTACGCCAAGGAAGAAAGGGAGCACGTGGTCGAAGCGGAATACCGAGCATGTCGAGCGTCTCACGAAGGAAGGCCGCATGAGGGAACCAGGACTGGCTCAAGTTCACGCGGCCAAGGAGGATGGGAGGTGGGATGATGCATATGCTCCTGCAAGTGAAATGGTAATCCCTAATGACTTCTTGGCGGCGGTTGAGTCGCGACCAAAAGTAAAGGAGTTTTTCGACCAACTCACGAAGTCGAGTCGTTATGTGATCGCCTATGCATTGACTACCGCAAAGAGACCTGAAACGAGAGAACGAAGATTCAAAAAATATCTCGATCTCATCGAGCAGGGTGTGAAACCGACCTTTTTCTAATCCGTGGAAATGAAACCAACAAAGTCGAACAAGGCAGTGGTGGCAACGGCTAACGCCGCGCCACACTTAGACGTTCGCTAAAAATTGTAAAATGAAGTACTTGAGATTTTTCTCATAATGTAAGATGTTTTCTGCCCATGAGCATAACAGAAATAAAAAACATGACTACAGTTGAACGTCTTGAGGCAATGGAGTTGCTTTGGGATGCTCTTTGTCATGAAGAGGAAGAGGTTCAATCACCCGCTTGGCATGAGCCAATACTTAAAAAAAGAAAAGAAAGAATAGAATCAGGTGAGGCAAAGTTTTACACGTTAGATCAGTTGAAAGAACGTTTTCGTCGATGAATGTCAAAAACGTAGTTGTTCTTGATGAAGCCGCTAAAGACCTTGAATCAGGTAGAAGCTTATACGATGAAAGAGAGTACGGTATAGGTGATTATTTTACAGATTGCTTAGTGTCAGACGTAGAGTCTTTGAGACTTTATGCTGGCATACATAATAAGCATTTTGGATTTCATCGGATGCTATCGAAACGATTTCCATTTGGGATTTATTACGAATTAGAAGCAAATGAAGCTGTTGTTATTGCGATACTCGACATGCGAATGAACCCTGATAGCATTCTGAAAACCATCGAAGAAAGAATAAGCTAACAAGTCGATAGACATCAACAGATCTGCGCTGAATCTGTGAGTCATCTCTACGTTCTCTCTGGGACAATTTGAATAGACAGAATCTTCAGTATTGGCACCGTAGGCATCAGAAAAATTCCCATGAAGAGTTACACGAGCAGGCTTAAGAATTTCGATTTAGAAAGTATAAGCAGTTGCACTCCACACGCCACAGATGTTCGAGCCACAGAAAGTATTTCCCAAGACTTCACACGATTACTTCAAAGTGCGTCATTCAGAGAATTGAAAGTTCCTGTGCGCTATGAAAATGACAGAGCGTTTTACAAAACTTTGCGACGGTCTTAGTACATTAAAACATGTAAAAATTCGCATATCGCGGCTTTAGCGAGCGACCGCACTATAAGGATAAATCAATCGCTATAAGCTGCGTGTTACAAGAAAAATTGAAAATGCGAAATTATAAGTGTTATGATGTACTAGAATCTGTTCGTGATCTTATTGACATGCTTCACATTCACCACCATTCAAAATCGCATCCAGAGAACACGCTTGTACTTCGGCAGCGGTGAACTGCTTTTTGGGCTTCTCAGTCTCTGTTGTCGGCTGACCAACGCGCCCACGAATCTCCTTTTTAATGCTAACAGTTGCCTTCTCAATGTTAGAAGCGCTCAGTGTGCGCAAATAATAAGTGGTTTTTAAGCCTTTGTGCCACGCGTTACGATACATGTGTGAGAGTGTCTTGATGTCAGCTTCTGCAAGGAAGAGATTTACTGACTGTGATTGATCGATCCACTTCTGGCGTCGCGCCGCAGCATCAATGAAATATTTATAATCGATGGTGAATGCGGTTCTGTACTTCTCCTTTATGTTATGTGGTATGCTTTCAATAGCATCAAGTTCACCATCAAAGTATTTTAGTTGATCCAATAAATCTTCCGTCCACAGATTAACCTTCTTAAGGTCATTAACCAAATGCCGATTTAGTACAATGAAATCACCGGAAAGGTTACTTTTCACAAAAAGATTCTTGTAGGTCGGCTCGATGCAAGGCGTTGTGCCCATGATGTTTGAGATCGTTGCCGTTGGAGCGATTGCCAATACATTAGAGTTGCGCATACCACTGCGGGCAATTTTTTCACGCAATGGTTTCCAATCCATTTTACCGGCACGCGGAACTTCTATTTTCACTTCACGCTCAGCTTCAAGTAGATCAATAGTATCCTGAGGCATTAGACCTCGGTCCCATTTAGAGCCTTTGTAGCTGCTGTAAGTGCCACGTTCTTCGGCCAGATTACTGGAAGCTTCATAAGCATAGTAAGCAATCGCTTCCATGAATTCGTCGTTAAATTCGACAGCCGCTTGAGAAGCAAATGCCATGCTTTTCTTGTAAAGAGCGTTTTGCAGCCCCATTACTCCAAGACCGATTGGGCGATGACGACTGTTTGAAGTCCTCGCTGCTTTTGTTGGATAGAAGTTAATATCGATCACATTGTCGAGCGCTCTAACGGCAATATCAATAGTCTCGCGCAATTTATCGTGATCCAGATTGCCATCTGTATCCAGATGTGAGTCTAAAACAACGGAACCGAGATTACAGACCGCAGTTTCCTCCTCGTTAGTGTTGAGGGTGATCTCAGTACAAAGGTTTGAACTGTGAATCACACCTACGTGATCTTGTGGGCTACGAATATTACACGGGTCCTTAAAGGTCATCCAGGGATGTCCAGTTTCAAAAATCATCCGCAACATAGATTTCCACAAATCAATTGCAGGTATTTTTCGTCCAAAAATTTCACCACGTTCAGCCATTGCCTCGTACTCCATATAGCGTTTTTCAAACACTTTACCATAAAGATCATGCAGATCAGGCGCCTCGTTTGAGCGAAACAATGTCCAATCTTTGCGAGCCTCCATACGTTTCATAAACAGATCAGGGATCCAGTTTGCTGTGTTCATGTCGTGTGTGCGACGACGATCATCACCGACATTTTTACGCAATTCCAAAAAGTCCTCGATGTCGCTGTGCCAGGTTTCCAGATAGGCGCAACCGGAACCTCGACGTTTGCCGCCCTGATTGACTGCTACTAACTGGTCATTGTGCAGTTTCAAAAATGGAATGACTCCCTGACTTTCACCGTTGGTCCCACGGATAAAACTACCGGTTCCACGAACTGCAGTCCACGATCCACCCAGCCCACCGGCCCATTTGGATAAGAACGCATTGTCTGCAATACCGCGATGCATGATCGATTCGATACTATCGTCCACTTTGTAAAGATAGCACGAGGAAAGCTGAGAATGTAGTGTGCCGGAATTAAACAGCGTGGGCGTAGAGGAGCAGAATCGCCGGCTCTTATAGAGATTGTACAAACCAACTGTGTGTGCTTCCCGATTGTCTTTCTCGTGATGAAAAAGTCCCATAGCGACCCGCATCCAGAAAAACTGAGGCACTTCGATGTGGCGGTTCTTTTTGCTGGTCTTGTCAACAATCAAGTAACGATCGTACAGTGTCTGAATACCCAAATAGTCAAAGTCGAGATCTGCGGACGGATCCATGGCGTCGCTAAGCTGGTCAATGTCGAACTCAAGCAACTTTGGATCAAGACGACCAATTTCGACCGCACGCTTCAGATAAGCTTTCAAGCCACGGCGATGAGCGCTTTTGAGCTGCTCGAAGCTATTGCGCACAATATCCCAGTCGAGAACCTCTTCATAGATATATGAGAGCAAGATGCGTCCGGCAAATAAAGAAAAGTCTGCATCGCGCTCGATAAGAGCTTTAGCATTGAGAATAATCGTTTTTTTGAGATCTGCACGCGTCATCTCCGAATAAAGCGAGCGACGCAGTTCTACCTCAATATCGTCTGGGCTGAGATGCAGGCTAAGCCCTATGGATGCGAACTCAATGCGCCGCCTTAGATCGACACCATCCCAGAAAGTGGTTTCACCACTTTCTTCGGTGACAACAATCATCGATTCCTGTGTGGTTTCCTCGGAAATCTCCATCGCGCTAGTACTGTCTTCACGAAGATGGGAACGATGAGCCCGGTAAAGAATGTAAGATTCTGCGACTTTGAAGTATCCCTGGCGCATCAACTCTTCCTGAACAGCGTCTTGTACATCTTCGATGTTGATAAACGCTTGGCCTGCTGAATTGAGACGATCGGTAACGGCACGAGCTATTTCAAGGGCGGGAATTGAATCTTGCTGAAGCGACAAAAATGCTTTGCGAACAGCGACCTCAATCTTGGCTTCATTCCAAGGCACTACTTGGTTGTTGCGCCGAATTAGACGAATGGAAACCGGTGGCCGCTCGGCCTCCTGTCCGTTTGTACGACCAAATACCAGACTTTTTGCCACATCGTGTGCATCATTTTCGATGAGAGCTTTTTCAATCAGAAGATGGATGTCATGAGAAGAAAGCTTAAGTGGATTGCCTTGTTCTATGGAGGCGGCAAGCACTTGACCTACATTTTCTGCGACACTTGCAACGAACTTCTGGTTTACATCCGTAAAAATCTCATCTTCTTGACGTGCAAGCAGCAGGTCAGTCAATGCTTCGCCAATTGTCTCGGCAATTTTCGCGAGGTCAAAGTCGTACTCGCCATCTGCGGCTTCTACCTTGATTTCAGGGCGTTGCAAATGGTTTTCAGTAACTGTTGCAGCCCAGTCAAAACGAGGCTTTTTATCTTTTGGTGTTGCTACGTAACGTTTGAGCTCAAGATCTTCTTCGAAGGAGATTTTTTGGAACATTGGATGCTGATTGTAGTTTGTTGTTCTTTACAAATTAAGTACGGAAAATTTAAGAGAAAATCACACGGACCTTAGTGCCATACAAAGAATTGCTTGCGAAGCCTGTGGGTAGGATTTCCCCTGAAAATTGTGAGAATTGTTACTAAAGCTCGTCGTCATCAACTTGCCCCAAAGCAGATGCTTTTTGATATTCGGTCACACGACCTTCGAAGAAGTTTTGCTCTTTCTTGATATCCATCATCTCAGCCAGCCATGGGAATGGGTTTGCGACACCATGGTTGAGGGGCTCCAGTCCAACACCTTCCAGACGACGATCGGCAATGTAATCGATGTACTGACAAAACTCATCGGCGCTCAGACCCACAGAGTTAACCGGGAGGCAGTCACGAATAAACTCATTTTCCAGAGCTACCGCTTCGCGCATCAGATCACGTAATTCTTCACGATAGTCTTCGGTCCAGATTTCCGGATTTTCGGCGACAAGATCCATAAACAAATTACGTAATAATTCGATATGATTTGACTCATCACGCAGCGTGTAGCGGAACATCTGACCAATGCCAGGAAATTTGTTTTGGCGGTAAAGTGAAAGCACCATTCCGAACAATCCGTAGAATTGCGTTCCTTCCATGCATTGACCGAAGAGGAACATATTTTTGCCGAGCGCTTTTTTATCTGCAAGCGAAGTAAGATCCATGTCACGGCGCAGACTGCGTGAGTTACTCACAACAAAATTTGCCTTTTTCTCTATGGTAGGAATGTCTTCAAACATGGATTCGCATTCATGCGGATTGATTCCCAGAGAACTAATCATGTAAACCAAAGAATCTGCGTGGATGTTCTCCTCATGTGCATGGCGCCCCAGAACCAGTTTCAGCTCCGGCGCTGTCACCAACTCACGAATCACATGTAAAATGTTGTCACCAACGATTCCTTCAGCTGCAGAAAAGTAGCCAATCGCCATTTTTATAATCCAACGTTCAGCATCAGAAAGGTCATCGCTGCGCCAGAGTTCCACATCTTTTTGCATCGAGATATCTTCCGGTTCCCAGTGATTGTTTTTCATCGTCTTGTACAAATCATAGGCCCACTGATACTTGAGCGGCAAAATGTTGAAGAACATTGTGTCGCGACCATTAATGATTTTTTTCGCCGCAAATGCCTCTTCGGCCTTTGTCTGATCTAGAACGAACGTTTTGTTACCAATTGTATAAGTTTTTTCCATGATTTTTGAGGAGTATTTAAGTTAATTTACGAATAAATATGTGAAAATTTGAGAGAATTTTTAGTTCATCAACTAAGTATCAAAAACTAAAAGTATTGAGGAAGAATAAGATAGGATTTTTGACATTAAGATAGAAAAATTTAACGAGCAAAAGCTGGATGCAGCGAAACCCATTGTCAAACGAATGCGCACTATATGTTGTATTTTTTTTAAGAAGAGCCACTAAATGTAGTGCTTGTGCGCAAGTTATTCACAACCCATTGTGAATAACTCTTTAAATCGAAAGAGTATGAATACCAAGTAATAAACAGTTTTACTAAGAACTCGATTTTGTCGTTTAGTGCATTCATTCTCACACTGATCGCAGACGTTCAGTCGACCGTTATCGACAAAAAGACTTGATGCTCAATGCGAGGTTCCAATGCCTTCTCTTTTCACTCAATATCCCTCAGCGAATCGCGCTGGATGATTGCATCAGCAATTTCATGATATAACCGTTCGAGTTCGGGCATTTCCAGACCAAGTCTTTGGGCACGGCGCAAAGGCTCTCGGAAAATTGCCTCCAATTCGACGTCGCGTCCTTCCAAAAAGTCAATCAACGAAGATGGTCGATAAGCATCCATTTTTTGAGTGGCCTCAAACTGCTTCTGTAAAAAAGTATCTTCGATTGTGTAACCTTCCAAAGCAGATGCATCCTGAAGTTCACTCATCAATTTTTTTGCTCTGGAAACCAGTGAAGCATCTGCCAAAATTCGGTCTGTGGTAATACCTCCGGCAGCAATCGCCAAACCATTAAAGGGCACATTCCAGCAGAGTTTTCGCCAAATTGCCGCATCCAGCGCCGGAGCCTTTCGACAGATTACACCGGATCTATCCAATGCTAAAACTGCCTGCTCAGCAGCTTCCGAATAGCGATCTCTGAACGATCCAATCTCCATCCGACCGGGCAAGTAATTCTCTACAACTGCTGGAGCCACACGGTTCACACATACAAAGCAAAGCCCGGCCAGTATGGGATTTTCTGGAAAATGCTTTGCCAAAAAATCAACATTGCCCATACCATTCTGCAATGTAAGCAAAATGGTCGTTTTCGATCGAACCAGCGCCTGCAAAGCCGGCAGCAAATTCTGATTTGCAGTCGATTTTGCGGCAATGATGATCCATTGAACTGAGTTTAGTAAGTGGGCGTCTTGTTCGACTGCCTCAGGTTTCACTTGGTAAATCGCCTCGGGTTGACCGGATTTTATATTTATTAACCGAATCGTAATGCCATCTGAGCGCAAGACGGCATAGTCTGTGCGCCCGAATACTTGCAGACCGATTCCAGCTTTTGCCAACAGACCTCCATAGTAGAGACCTATTGCACCTGGACCTACCAGCGCACAACTATTCAGTTCAACCATCGCCGAAAGCCTTTACGCTTTGAACCTTAGAGTCAGACTGTTCATCACTCTTTTGTGGATAATCGAGCGTATAATGAAGCCCGCGGCTCTCTTTACGCTGCAAAGCGCACTCAATAATCAGAGCAGCTATCTGGATAAGATTGCGCAACTCTAACAAACTTTCATCCACTTTGAAATTCCAGTAGTAATCATTGATCTCACGTTTCAGATTTTGAATGCGAACACGGGCACGCTCAAGTCGTTTAGTCGAGCGAACGATACCGACGTAATTCCACATCGTATTCTTTACTTCGTCCCAATTATGTAGCAGCACGACTCGCTCATCGAGATCATGTACGTCACCATCGATCCAGTCTGGTAGGTCCATTGTCTCCTTTTTGGAACCTTTTATATAGTCCACCACCGCTTGAGCTCCACGGTTAGCCATAACGACGGCTTCCAACAGGGAATTGCTAGCGAGACGGTTCGCGCCATGCAGACCGGTACAGGCAACTTCACCGCAGGCGTATAAACCAGGTAACGAGGTTCCACCATCCAGATCAGTCTTCACACCGCCACATAAATAATGTGCTGCCGGAACGACTGGAATCATGTCTTTTTCCAAGTAGATTCCACTACGGGCACAGTGGTCGTAGATTGTTGGAAAACGATCTTGAAGCTCTTCTTTAGATTTCCCACGTACATCTAACCAAACATGTCGAGCCCCGGCCTGCTTCATCTCAGAATCGATAGCTCGGGCTACAATATCACGCGGCGCCAGTTCTTTGCGGCTATCGTAACGCTTCATAAAGGCTTCGCCTTGCAAATTGCGTAGTATAGCGCCCTCCCCCCGAACCGCTTCGCTAATCAAAAAGCGATCCGAATTCCGAGAATAAAATGCTGTCGGGTGAAACTGAATAAATTCCATATTGAGAACTTCCACACCCGCCCTGTAAGCCATAGCGATGCCGTCGCCGGTGGCAATAAAAGGATTTGTCGTGTATTGATATACTTGGCCAATTCCTCCCGTCGCCAGAAGTACTGACTTTGCTGAGAAGCTCTCGACCTTACCTGTCTTTGTATCCAGAGCATATAATCCGAGAATTCGATTGGACATTTTTTTAACTTTTGAACTGCCGCTGAGCTTTGCTTCCGTTATTAGTTCAACGGCAAAGTAATGCTCAAACATATCGATCCTGTCTGATTGGGCAATACTGTGAAGAAGCGCTGCTTCAATTGCCTTACCAGTAATATCCTTAACGTGAAGAATACGTCGTTTGGAATGGCCACCTTCTTTTCCTAAAGAAACTCTGCCATCGTCCAATTGAGTAAAGGCAACCCCACGACTGACAAGTTCTTCAACACTCCCGGGCCCATCCGCCAGAATCTCGCGGACCACAGTTTCGTCACAAAGACCGTCACCCGCAGTCAGCGTATCGGCAACATGTGCCGCCACATCATCGTCTTTTGAAGTGACCGCAGCAATACCTCCTTGTGCGTAGTTTGTGTTCGACTCAGCGGAGTTCTTTTTCGTTATGATTGCGACTCGATAGCCTTTTTCAGCAACTTTTAGCGCAAAGCTTAACCCCGCAATTCCACTGCCAACAACTACGACATCATACACTTTGGACATAGTTTAAAGTCGTTGATCCCCTTCTCTTAGCTCTAACCGCTCTTAAAGCAGAATATTGTCAATGAGCCGAACTTGATCGACCCAGATTGCCACGCAGACAATATGCTGGCCTGGAATAATGTCGCGAACCGCTGGTTTCATGGTAAGTTGATTGACGATCTGCACATAGATGATTCGTATGCGCCGCGAAGACAGCAGCATATGAGTTATCTCGGCTACTACGCGGTCCACACTGCTGACACCATCGTCCTGTACCATTTTCTTGGCCATGAATAGAGCCTTTGATATTTTTAATGCCTCATTGTACTGAATTTCGCTGAGATAACGATTGCGCGAACTGATTGCCATCCCGTTTTCGTCACGCTTGGTTTCACCAACAACGATCTCGGTGGGTACGTTTAGATCAGTTACCACCTTCCGAACAACTGAACACTGCTGTGCATCTTTTTGTCCAAAGACTGCTATATCCGGCCTTACAATATTAAATAGTTTCAGGCATATGGTGGTTACACCTCTGAAATGACGCGGACGCGAAACGCCACACAGCCCAGAGCTAACACCCTCCTCATCCACATACGTTGAGTATCCTTCCGGGTAAATTTCCTCAGTCCCCGGATCAAAAAATATGTCCACACCTTGTTCCCGACATTTTTTCGCGTCTTCTTCAATCATCCTGGGATAACGATCAAAGTCTTCGTTAGGCTCAAACTGAGCCGGATTAACAAAAATGGAAACAACCACCTTGTCCGCTCGTTCTTTGGCCATTTCAATCAAGGAAAGGTGTCCCTCATGCAAACAACCCATAGTAGGAACCAGAGCAATTGACTCACCTCGGGAGCGCATACCAACTGCATGCGATTGCATTTCTTTAACTGAGTGTATCGTTTGCATATTAAAAAATTTCTTGCAATCTGCCCCTTTTCAAATCTGACCTCAATACTAATTAAGTTTAAATATCATTAAATCCTTATGAACGATTCTTATATCCAGAAACTTTTCGCAGAACGAATTGGCGGTTTAAACTATGGTAAATCCACTGCTATCTACAAGTTTGAAAAAATTAAACGGGCCAAAAGAGCGGCAAAAGAAGCCAAACCGGATGTAGCATTGATTGATATGGGTGTTGGTGAGCCCGATGAAATGGCATTCCCAGTCGTCATCAAAGCGCTGCAAGATGCCGCTGAGAAACCTGAATGTCGAGGCTATGCTGACAATGGTGGCGATGAGTTCAAGGTTGCTGCTGCTCGTTACATGTCAGACGTTTTTGAGGTCAGTGGCATCGATCCCGAAACAGAAGTAGTCCATTCCATTGGTTCAAAAACAGCGCTCACTATGATTCCCGGATGTTTTATCAATCCTGGTGATGTAGTACTGATGACTGTCCCGGGCTATCCGGTTTTGGGCACTCATACAAAGTATCTGGGTGGACAGGTTTACAACATGCCGCTGGAAGCAGAAAATAATTTCCTGCCCGATCTGGATGCAATACCAGCTGATATTTTGGCGAAAGCGAAAATAATGGTGCTCAACTATCCGAACAATCCAACAGGCGCTTCCGCCACAGTCGAATTCTTTGAGAAAGCTGTTAAATTTGCCAAAGATAACGGTTTAATAATTGTTCAGGATGCTGCTTATGCATCTCTAATTTTTGAAGGAAAACCGCTCTCCATTTTTCAAGTACCTGGAGCTAAAGATGTTGCCATTGAGCTGCACTCCCTTTCCAAAAGCTATAATATGACCGGTTGGCGTATCGGTTTCGTTGTTGGCAATCCATTGATAGTAAAAGCATATGCTGACATGAAGGACAATTCGGATTCCGGTCAGTTTCTCGCTATTCAAAAGGCAGCAGCTGTCGCATTGGAAAATCCCGACATAACCGAAGCTATCGCAGCGAAATATTCCCGCCGAATGGATCAGCTGGTTGAAGCGCTCAATCAGTCTGGATTTGCAGCCTGCAAACCCAAAGGAAGTTTCTTTCTATATGTGGCTGCGCCTAAAACAGCATCATTTGAAGAAAAAACTGTCACATTTGAGACAGGCGAAGCATTTAGCCAGTGGCTCATCAAGGAAGAACTTATCAGCACTGTGCCTTGGGATGATTGTGGTAATTTCGTCCGCTTCTCAGTGACATTTGCCGCAAAAGGTGAAGCCGTAGAAAAAGAGGTAATTGCCGAAATCGGAAGCCGACTTTCAAAATATTCCTTTAAATTTTGATGGTAGCCTGATTCCAACTATATTTACTGGATTAATGTCTGAGTTGAAAGCCTTTCGCCGGATGTTAAATCCACTCTAGAAATTTGAACTAGAGGTAAAACACGACCCATGGATAAATCTACGAACTCTCGAACAGAACTACTCTACAAAGCGGCAAATGAAGCTCGTGGCCTCGCTATTGATGCAATACACGCCTGCAGCTCCGGCCATTTGGGACTTCCACTGGGATGTGCGGAAATAGGCGCTGTTCTGTTTGGTGACGGTGAGTTACGCTATAACCCGGAGGTGCCAAGGTGGCTGAATCGTGATCGTTTTGTACTTTCCGCCGGCCATGGCTCCATGTTCATATACTCATGGCTGCATATAGCAGGCTACGACTTATCCATTGGAGAGTTAAAAAACTTTCGTCAACTAGGTTCACACACTCCAGGTCATCCTGAGTTTGGTGATACTGTTGGCGTCGAGGCAACGACTGGCCCATTGGGACAAGGAGTAGGAAATGCAGTTGGTTACGCCCTCTCGGGCAAACGTGCTGCTGCTCGATTTAATACACCCGAACATATATTATTCGATAATCATATAATTGCCCTGTGTGGTGATGGTTGTTTTCAGGAAGGCGTTGCTCGGGAAGCCATTTCTTTTGCAGGACACAACCAGCTCGACAATCTGATTCTCATCTACGATTCGAATGATGTCACGCTTGACGCGATGGCAGTACAGACGCAAAGCGAAGATGCCGAAATATACTTTAGATCGCAAAATTGGGATGCTGTCACCATCGACGGTCACGATCTGGTTGCAATCAAAGATGCGATTGCACACGCCAAGTCAGAAAACAATGGAAAACCAAAAGTAATCATTGCAAAAACCTTAATCGCCAAAGGCATTCCCGAAGTTGCCGGTTCCGCCAAAGGGCACGGCGAGGGAGGCGCAAAGTTTGCCAGCAAAGCACGCAAAGGGCTCGATCTGCCAGAGGAAACTTTTTACGTTTCAGGAGCGGTGCGTGATCACTTCAAGCAGCAAACTAAATCTCAAAAGACTGCTTACGCTGAATGGGAAAAAACCTATACGGCCTGGAAAGCTGCGAATCCGGAACTGGCCAAAGAGTTGCAGGCCGCACTGGATAAAGATATACCCAAAGATCTGATTCAAAAAATCCCTGAATTTGATACTGATTCATCGGCTGCAACCCGTGCATCCGGCGGCAGCATCATACAAACAATTGCCAAAGAAGTTCCACAGCTCATTACTGGCTCAGCAGACCTTTATGGTTCCACCAAAAATTATATCAAAGACGGTGGTGACTTTTCCGCTGAAAATCCAGACGGACGCAATATCTGGTTCGGCATTCGCGAACATGCCATGGGCTCAATATGCAATGGCATCGCTTACGATGGGATCTTTCGTGCGAGTGGCGCAACTTTTCTTGTCTTTGCCGACTACCTCCGTCCGACAATTCGCCTGGCAAGTATTGCAAGGCTGCCGGTAACCTACATTTTTACCCACGATTCAGTGGGTGTTGGTGAGGATGGCCCGACACACCAGCCAGTTGAGACTGTTAGCAGCCTAAGAGTCATTCCGAATCTGGACGTAATTCGTCCTGCCGACGCAGAAGAAACTGCAGCCGCATTCACAGCTGCTATACTTCGCAATGATGGACCAACCGCGTTGATTCTTACACGACAGTCAGTTCCTGAAAATAATGTTCTCAGCGCTGTTGAACGCCGTGAAGGAACGCTTAAAGGTGGTTACATTATCAAGAGAGAGACCGAAACACTAAAGCTTATCCTTTTGGCAACTGGTTCTGAGGTACAGCACGCACTCAAAGCTGCCGAGAAAATTGGCAATGGTGTCCGCGTCGTTTCCATGCCTTGTTTTGAGCGCTTTGAGCGTCAGTCCTCCGGGTATATTGAAAGTGTTCTGCCGCAAAGCTGCACAAAACGTATCGCTGTAGAAGCAGGTGTTTCAGACACTTGGGGCAAATATATTGGCCTTGAAGGTCAAACTGTTTGCATCGACCGCTTCGGACTTTCTGCACCAGGCAATACGGCTATGACAGAACTAGGTATAAGTATTGAGAAAATCTCTGAAACCGCAAAAACAATCTTTTAAGCCATGAACAAAAAAGCTCTTGTCATTTTACATCCGAAATTTGAAGAAATTGAAGCTGTCACTCCCATTGATCTTCTGACACGAGCCGGCATTGCAGTAGTTCAGGCTGCACTCGACGAAACGCTCGAGGTGACTGGAAAAAATGGGATTACACTACAGGCAAGTCATCATTTAGACGATGTAGCCAGCGAGCCGTTTGATGCTATTATCCTGCCCGGTGGCCCCGGAATCCAAAAAATCAGGAATCACCCTATCATCTGCAAATTATTCAAACAGCAAAAAGCGGCCAATCGTATTATCGGCTGCATCTGTGCTGCTCCCCTACTACTCCTTGATGCAGACATTCTCGAAAATTTGCATTACGCTTGTCACCCCAGCACACAAGACGAATTGCCACATCCGTTAGTTGATAACGTTGTTGAAGATGGATACATCATCACCTCACGCGGAGCTGGAACAGCGACTGAATTCAGCCTTCAACTGATTGGCGCATTGATTGGTGAAGTGGCCGCAAATAAAATTGCAGAGTCCATCTGCTGGGCAAAGTAAAATTTCTATGCAGCTCAGCCAAAAACTACCCGAAAGTTTGCGTGACAGTCGTGCAGTTAAAGTACTGGAACGCTCACTTGCTCAAAACCGACTGGGGCATGGGATTCTGCTTCACGGCGACAACCTCGATCAGCTTGAGAAAATAGCTCGTGCAATTGCATCCGTACTACTCGAAACAGAGCGTGACCCTTTCGAGCATCCCGATTGCTTTGTGCTAAGACCTCAGGGGAAAGCTCGTAGAATTACAATTGGCTCGGAAAGCGAACGCAAAGACGGAGAATGGCCGAGAAACTCAATGCGGCGTTTGATAATTGATCTACAAAAAAGCGCTAACCAGAACGGTCGCAAAGTCGGCATTGTTTTTGAAGCGGATCGAATGAATTTTCAGTCAGCCAACGCCTTTCTTAAAACACTCGAAGAACCCACAGAAGACACTACTCTCTTTCTTTTAACCTGCCGACCATACGACCTGCTGGATACCATCCGCAGTCGTTGCCTTAATTTCCGTATTCCAACATCATCGCAAATAATCGAGCATGCTGATTGGAAACAGTGGACCGAAGATTATCAGAACTGGCTTAAGCGACTACTCAATAAAACCGACAGGAAAAATGTATCTGCAATCGTATTGGGCAGTTACGGCTTGAACCTGCGATTTCAAAAAATACTCGCTGAATTAACGTCAATCGCATGGAGCGAACAAAAAGAAAAGATACCGGATCATTTCACTTCAGAAGCCAAAGATGCCATTGAGGCCGGCATCTCTCGCGGTCACCGTAAGCAACTCTTTGGTGAAATAGAAAAAGTAACCGTCCACTTTGTTCGGAACATTGAAAAAGAAAATCCCGGAACATTACCTGTGACTGCCCTCGAACAAGCGATCCAAGTACTTGAAAAATGTGCTAACTTGCTTGAGCTAAACTTAAATCAAAGCGCAGCACTTGAACTATTTTTCCTCAAATCAATGCGGATCTGGTCTCGGTCGTGACAAAACCCTGACTTGTGGACAACCGCCGCGCCGTTAAACCTTATAGTAGCCCCAAATTATTCATCAAACTCATTAGTTCTTGCCAGAAGTCATCTCCTAACGAATCGGAAATCTAAAATTTATTAATGACGATTCACCTGCTTTTACCTCTCAAAAATAATATAAACAGAGCTTAAAAACTGCTTGCGTTGAGTCGGAAGTTTTCTACGTGCTTTATATGCAAGTTTTATTGTTTTTTGGGTCATCTCTTTATGAATTCACGGTCAAATCTCAGATTTGAACTTAATATATCAAAGTAAAACTACTATGAAAAAAATACCAGTAATCCTATCAGTTGCATTTGCATGCATGAACTTAGTTTTTGCGGAATCTTCTGAAAAATCCATAACCTTTCGCACTAATGTAATCTATATCGATGAAATATTAGGTGAATTAAATGGAGGTGATAACGGCGTTGGCCCAACAGCCGAACTGTCTTTTCTCTTAGGTGACATCAATAACTTTTACCATACCATTGGTTTTGAAGTAGGTTACATCAAGTCTGATATGAAGGATGAAATTGGTGGGAGCAGCATTAAAGCTGAAACTGAGTTAGTCCCCATGTTTTTTAATTATACAATTGGTGCTGATTTTGGTGACAGTGCGGATAGTAAGTCCGGATTTCTCTGGGAGGCGGGTTTTGGACTTGGAGGCTTTTGGACTGATGTTGAGTTTAATAATAATTCTTCGTCTGAAAATGATGACGATTTTGTTTTTGGTGGTCAGGTTTTTGGTAGTATTGGTTACGGATTTTCAGAAATCGCAGGAGTGCTTATTGGAGCACGCTATATGATTTCTGAGGATGGTAGCTTTTTGTTTGAAAATTTCGGAGCTGATGTGAAAGGCGAGGTTGTTAATTCTTTTGCCATTGATTTTAGTTTAAACTACACATTTTAGGATTTTTTGGTACACCCTGCAAATTTGATGGAGCTGAGTTTGAGGAATCTGACACTAGTGCTTGGTCAATTTTTAATATTAGGATAAGCTGACTTGAGCTTGCAGCGGGCATCTTTGACCTTCATTCGCCAATCAACTCCCTTCTGCGGACTATTCACATTCTCTGACCAGGCTCGTGTTTCTTCTCGAAGATTTTCCATATCCCCGATGCGTCTTCGCCCGAGGCACTGTCGCGTTAGCGAACTTAACTCGTTTTCGGCGATATTTAACCAACTTCCATGCTTGGGGGTGTAGCAAAACTCAATCTTTTTAACGTAAGCACGCGCACGATCAGGGGCAAATGCTTCTTAAAACGCACACCTTTGTATGAACCTAAAAAGTAGTTAAAATTCAAAGCGGCGGCTACCCACGAGGTCTCAAGCCGTT
>CAZUYZ010000224.1:0-19629 GCA_964624365.1 uncultured Puniceicoccaceae bacterium | reverse complement strand
TCATCGCGTGTTTTCATCGCCAGTTCATAGGAGATCTCCGGATCAGGATTAGCCAGCGCAAATACAATCGGATCTTTGGCCATTTTCATGAGCGCTTCAGGTCGGAGAATATTTCCGACGGAAAGTCCCAGAAACATGTCTGCGCCTTCCAATGCTTCTTCCAAAGTGTCTACATCTTCACGATCTGTAGCATAGCGAGCCTTTGTTTCGTTTAGATTGCCGCGTGATTTTTTAATCACGCCTTTGCTGTCAATCATCAGAATTTTTTCCCGGCGAACTCCCAGCGAAACATACAAGTCGGCGCAGGCAATTGCGGCAGCTCCTGCGCCACTGACAACGATGGTGATTTCATCAACCCTTTTACCATTGAGCTTAAGAGCATTGATCAATGCTGCCGAAGAGATAATCGCCGTGCCATGCTGGTCATCATGCATTACAGGGATATTCATCTGGTCACGCAGTTCCCGCTCGATTTTAAAGCTTTCCGGCGCCTTAATATCTTCAAGATTAATTCCGCCGAAAGTAGGCTCAAGACTTTTTACAATTTCAATAAACTTATCCGGATCTTTCTCAGTAATTTCGATATCAAATACATCAATGCCGGCAAACTTTTTGAATAACACACCCTTCCCTTCCATTACCGGCTTAGAAGCTTCCGGTCCGATATCGCCCAAACCGAGCACTGCTGTTCCATTTGAGATGACACCTACCAGATTGCCTTTAGCTGTGTAGCGATAGACCTGTTCAATGTCCTTGCTGATTTCCTTACACGGTTCTGCTACACCCGGAGAGTAGGCCAACGCCAGATCGCGCTGGCTGCTCAACGGTTTTGTGGGTGAGACTTCAATTTTTCCCGCCGGCTTGGACTCGTGAAAATCCAAGGCAGCTTTTTTTCTAATCTTAGAACACATGTTAACCTGAAATGAGGAGTTGGAAATTGCGGTGAGCCAGTGAATCAGTGAGCCGGTGAATCAGTGAGCCAGTGAATCAGTGAGCCAGCGAATCAGCGAATCAGTGGCTTACAGAGCATAACCTAAGCCTACTATTTTTTTGGTTTAGGCAGGTGCGGGTGAACTATCGCCAATTAAGCCTTCTTTACCATCATCTTCATTTTTTTCTTTTTTGTCTGAAGATTGATCAATCGTTTCATCACTTTCGGCTTCAGTCTCAATTATCTGACGTTTAATTATCGGTGAACGTATTTCACCATGCTTAAGAATCTCTTTTACATGAGAGCCATCCAGTGTTTCATGTTCCAATAAGGCATTTGCAAGTATATCGAGTGCTTCGCGATGCTCATTTAATATTTCAATGGATCGCTCATACTGCTCCTGAACAATTTCGTGAATTTTACTGTCAATCGCCTGCGCTGTTTTCTCACTGTAGTCTTTCTTGCCAGAACCAACTTGGCCCATGTATGCATGGTGTCGACTTTCACCATAAGCAATTGGCCCTAGCTCAGTCATACCCCAATCACAGACCATTTGACGAGCAGTGGAGGTAACCATACGGATATCGCCGGATGCCCCACTCGTAATTTCACCCAAAACAATCTCTTCTGCCGAGCGCCCTCCCATGCCGCAACAGATCTGATTGAGTAAACGGCTCTTAGAATGGTTAAGAAAGTCTTTCTTAGGCATAAACATAGTCGATCCCAGACTTTGACCACGTGGAATGATTGTTACTTTATGTACCGGAAGATGGCCGTCATCAATCACTGCCTGCACCAGAGCATGACCCGCCTCATGATATGCAGTAATCTTGCGATCTTCGTCATCCATAAGCTTGCGCCGCTCACGGCCATAGGAAATCTTGTCACGCGCCTCGTCTAGATCATTCATCTCGACGACTTTTTTATTGTAACGAGCGGCAATCAATGCGCCTTCGTTAAGAAGATTTGCAAGATCCGCTCCGGAGAATCCGGGGGTATTTCGAGCAACATACTCAAGATTGATTTCATCTGAAAGAGAAAACTTCTTGGCATGCACTTTCAAAATTTCATGACGTCCGTTCAGGTCAGGTAAATCAATAGTGACTTGACGGTCGAAACGACCAGGCCTCAACAGCGCCGAATCCAAGACGTCGGGACGGTTAGTTGCAGCAATGATGATAACGCCCTCGTGACCATCAAAGCCATCCATCTCAACCAACAGGGAGTTTAGGGTTTGCTCGCGCTCATCATTTCCTCCGCCAACACCTGCGCCACGCTGACGACCAACTGCGTCAATTTCATCAATAAAAACGATACACGGCGCGTTTTTGCGTCCCTGCTCAAACATATCGCGTACACGCGCAGCGCCGACACCAACAAACATTTCAACAAAGTCGGAACCACTAATAGAAAAGAAAGGTACTTCAGCTTCACCGGCAACTGCCTTGGCGAGAAGCGTTTTACCGGTACCCGGAGGGCCGATCATCAACACACCTTTTGGGATACGTCCGCCAATGCGCTGGAACTTTTTTGGATCTTTAAGAAAATCGACAATTTCACCGACTTCTTCCTTTGCCTCATCACATCCTGCGACATCTGCAAAAGTGAGTGAGTCCTTGTCCCGGGTGAGCATCTTTGCTTTGCTCTTACCAAAACTCATTGCCCCACGACCGGCATTTTTCAGCTGACGGGCAAATAAAAAGTAAATCAGGCCGATAAAAAGTAAGAACGGTAAAAAACTGATCAGCATATCCTGTAGCGCCGTACTTCGACGTTCTTCTTTGAAAAGATCCCGAGCACGGTCGAAGTCCTTCTCCAGAAGGCGACCTTCTGTTGTAAATGAAATCTTTTCCGGAACCTCAGCGTCAGAGCTTCCGGCCTCAAAAGCTGGATTCACCATGGTTCCTTCGATAATGTAGCCGTGCTCCCCCAAAGATGGATCCGGTGTCATCGTACCTTCCTTTATTTTGTCCGCTTCCATTGCCTGAAGCAATTCACTGACGGTCAAATGTTTATGATTTACCTCGGAACCCACATTGGAGAACCAAAGAACCGTCATAACTGAAATAATAATCAGAAAAATCAGTAACACTTTAGGATTAAACCGCTCTGGTGATCGGTTGTTAGCAGATTCTTTCTGAGGTGATGGATTTTGCTGTGAAGACATTAGTCAGTCAAAGTGGTTTTTCTTATTTTGTAAGTCAACTTAAGAGCCATTTTCATCGTAGGATTTATTTTTAGTTTATCCGCTGGCGGCAAACCAGGCACCCAAGCGACAACTCCGGAGTCCGTAAGGACAATTGGTAACAAGTTTCGTTCCCGGATTGGGATTTTTCGGCTCGTAAACCACTTCTTGATCTTTTTTCTGCCGGGCGCGCCAAGCGGTTTGAAAAAGTCTTCCGGCTGACGACTCCTTATTAGGAAACGTTGTTTCGGTGAAGCGCTTATGTAGGCTTCATTGTTCACATTTATAGTTCCATCAGCGAGTCGTCTACAAAGTGTTTCGTCAATCAGTACAAACTCTGTTTCCAGAAAATCTCCGGTTGAAAGTAGAATTGATTCACCTGCCTTTACAGAACAAGGTTTTAGCGAAAGAGTTGAGTTACCCAAAGATTCAAACCAAACCGTTGATGCATTGATAACAATAAACGATGCGCCTGCGCTCAGCCGAGCGTTATCTGTATCTGCATAAACCAAGTCCACTAGCTTATCCACGGCAGTCGCGCTTAAGGAAGTTATTAACCGATGTGTGCTCAACCAAGCAGCCAGAGCACGGCGGGTAATCGCTTTAGGAGCTGAGCGTAGTGGTAAACGCTCTAGTGCCTTAGCGCTGCTAAAAGCCTGTGGAAGTAAATCTCTGGCAAGCTGGTCCAACGCAACAGCCTCTTCCTCAAGCAACTTGCGTGAACGAGCAGCGCCTTTATTAACATCATGCTCTACTGCATCCTGCAAAGCTGGAATAATTAAATGTCGCAGTGCATTGCGCGGAATACCAATATCCTGATTTGAAACATCCTCTCGCCAGATAATTGAATTATTTCTCAGCATTTTACGAATCGTGCCGGCCTTTAAATGCAATAGCGGTCGAATATGTGTTGGATAAGCATCAAATTGATGCACCGGTCGTGGAGCTGCCAATCCATCGGCGCCGCTACCACGCGCCAGACGCTGTAACTGTGTTTCCAGAATATCATCCTGTTGGTGACCGAACGCAATATATTGGCAGTTATGATCTTTTGCAGCAGCACGTAAGAAATCAATGCGTAGAGAACGCGCGCTCGTCTCGGTCAGTCCAAATTCGTTTTTCGGGCAAGACTCCAAAACAAAGGGGCACTCAAATTGTTCAGCTATTGTTGCAACAAACTGTGCGTCCTCATCCGATTCTTCGCCTCGCCAACAGTGATTGTAGTGAGCAACCACTAGTTTGGCACCCAGAACTTCCGCTTTAGACCAAAGAAGACAAAGCATAAAAACCGAGTCGGCGCCACCGGAACAGGCCACGAGAATGCGATTACATTCTGAGTCGATAAGGTTTTTTTTTACTTCCCTATGTAATGCGTCATTACCTGCATCCTTACTAAGTACTTGTGCAGATTTCCGCCAATCGAAAGCCTGTTTAGTAAGATTAGACATAAAGTTATGTGATTTGAGACTGTATCTGAAACGTTCTAGACATTGTAACTACAGTTAACCCAATAAGAAAAGAACTCACTCTAAAAACTGCCCGCTCGGGTAGAAAATTTCTCCAGCTTAAAGACACGAAGCTATCTATAGTTTTTTTTGGATTTGCCGCTGCGGTTACACAAATTCGCTGTACGCAGCTCGGTGCAATGAGCAGAGACTTGTAATCGCTGAGTATCGACTTCCAATGCAAGTTTATCAGCCACTGTCTTTCCATACCATTCCATAAACGGTGCGTCTATTTCAAAGATCTTTTCGCAATCCAAGCAAATTACCTGAGCTTGAAAAGTATTGGCCTTTTTGTTAGCCATATAGAATTTGTAATCTCTGCCAACATCCACCTCACGAATTAAATTGCTCTCTGTAAGTATTGGCAGTGCTCGATAAACTGTGGCGCGAGAAACAGAATTATCAATCTTACGTGATTTATCCAGCAAGTCTTCGGCAGTGAAATGATCTTCGTACTGATAGGCGGCATCAAAGATAGCCAAACGTTGGTTGGTTACGCGCAGACCTTTGCTCGTAAGAAACTCTTTGAAAGTTTCCCGAATGCCATCTATGTCTAAAATTTTCTTACCCATAAGCCTACCCTTATTGAGACAATATTGAGATCAGAAAAACTTCAATCAAACAACAAATTTCTTACTTTATAGCTACTTTTTCCTGGAGCGCGGATGGTAAAGCGCGTGTTCGTCAGCTAGACGATTGGTCTGGACCGAAGTATAAATCTGGGTCGTAGATATATCTGAATGACCGAGCATCTCCTGAATTACCCGAAGATCAGCGCCGCCCTCCAGCAGATGTGTTGCGAACGAGTGGCGCAACAAGTGAGGTTTGATCGTTTTCTTGATTCCAGCTCTTGCTGCGTGCTGACGGATCATTACCCAGACCATCTTACGCGAGATAGCCCTACCCTGTTGGCTAAGAAAAAGCTCACTTCCGGTTTTTGCTTTCAAGAAATGAGGGCGCCCTCCTGCGAGATAGTTTTGCACAGCGGTAATTGCAGCAGAACCGATTGGCGCAATTCGCTCTTTCGCTCCTTTCCCAAAGACGCGAATGTAACCCTCATCTAGATTAATGGATTGTAGTAAAACACCACAAAGCTCCGATACGCGCAAACCACTGCTGTAAAAGAGTTCGAGAATAGCACGATCACGCAATCCGTAGGGAGTTGCTGTATTAGGCGCTTCCAATAGTAGTTGAAGTTCCTTGTAACTTAGAATTTCAGGAAGTTTCCGTGAAAGCTTAGGAGCTGAAGCCAATTCGGTAAAATCATCTTTGCGGACACCTTCGCGCACCAAATGTCGCGCCAGCATTCGGACTGCAGAAAGTTTACGCGCCTGGCTACTTCGAGCGTATTCCGACTGCCCCAAATGCACGGTCCAGGAACTAACCACAGTCTCGTCGACCTGACTCCAATCTGATATTTTCTGCTGTTCGAGATAGCGTGTAAAACTTTCAAGATCGTAAGAATAAGCAGTAATCGTATTACTGGAAAGTCCACGCTCCAACTCCAGCCAGACAAGGAAACTCTCAACCGCTTCAACCAGTCCAGCAGGAATTCTTGCCAGCAGATCTTTTTCCATAAATAGCTGATTGACAAATTTAGGACAACTCACTGTCTCGACAGAGCAAGCTCTGCGATTCTATGAAATCTTGAAGGATGAAAGTTGCTGCTCGAGAATCGATTTCACCACTTTTACGATCAAACGGCGTTTTTCGCTTTTTAGTTATTTGCTCGACTGAATAACTCGATAAACGCTCATCAACACGATGGATCGGCAGTCCAAAGCGGCTATCAATTTCGCAAATAAATACATCGACTTCCTTTGCTTTGAAGCCGACTGACCCATCCATATTTATGGGATAGCCACAGATGATTTCCTCAATTTTATATTTAGATATTACTGATTCGATCTGCTGAAGGCGCTCTTCCTTCGATCGGTTAACTGCGGCAGGTAGGGGCATTGCAACACCGACTTCGTTGGCGTAGGACAGCCCAATACGTTTTTCACCCCAATCAATACCCAGATAGTTCAATACAAAACGCCTACATTAGATGCTTCAAAGCTTCGGTTTCACCGATTGTACGCACCAAATTTTTAATTTCCTGCGCTTGATCTCTGTGGCAGACAAGCGTTGCATCTTTTGTCTTAACAACAATCAAGTCTTTAACGCCGACGAGAGCAATTAGATGCGTATCGTCTCGTGAAAACACGATGTTCTCACTTGAGTTATTTGTCTGCACAAGACCATTAGCGGTATTGCCGTGCTCATCAGCAGGATAATGACGCTTCAATGCTGTCCACTCGCCAACATCATCCCAGTCAAACTGAGATTCTACCATAACAGTGTTATTGGCTTTTTCCATGATCGCGTAGTCTACGGAAATTTTTTCCAGCCCAGGATAGTGTTCCTCAAGCAATGCCTCTGTCGGTAAACCACTACTCAACCCCTCATCAATAGCTCTTAAAGCTGACCAAAGTTTGGGTGTATTTTTCTCCAATTCACCAACGATTGTTTTAACTGACCAAACGAACATACCTGCATTCCAGAGGTAATCTCCTGACTTCAGATAATCTTCTGCAACGGCAATTTTTGGTTTTTCAACGAAGCGCTCTACTTGGTGAACATCTCTGTCCGAGAACCGCCCCATCACTTCACCTTTCTGAATGTAACCGTAGCCAGTGGCAGGAAAGGTTGCAGTTACGCCGATTGTTACCAGCACCGGTTCTGCTTCTGCCGCACTGAAAGCAGTTTTTAGAGTATTTTGGAACCCGTTCGTATTGTAAATAACCGCATCCGCAGGCAAAATAGCAAAGGTTGCATCTGCACTTTGATGTTTTACAAGAATAGCAGCCAAGCCGACTGCGGCGGCGGTGTCGCGACCCATAGGCTCTCCAATTACCTTTAAGGGATCCAGTTCCGGGCAAACTTCTAACACAGCGTCACGCTGAGCAGCATTGGTAATGACGAAAACGTTTTCTATTGGCACGAGACCGTTTAGTCGCTCGACGGTTTGAGCCAACATCGCTTTTTCGCCAACAATTGGAAGTAATTGCTTTGGGCGGGACAATCGGCTCTCTGGCCAGAACCGCTCGCCACGACCACCAGCCATTATAACTACGTAATGATCCGACATTTTGCTAACCTTTATGCTCCAATCTGGAAGCGAGCAAAACGTTTTACGACGATATTTTCTCCCATCTTCGAGATAGCGGAAGTTAACAGTTCCTGGATCGTTTGATCCGGATTTTTGACGAACGCTTGTTCCATGAGGCAGGACTCACTTAGGAACTTGTTAAGCTTGCCTTCAACAATTTTGACAATCGCCTGTTCCGGCTTACCCTCAGCTTGCCCCTCAGCAACTTGCCGCTCCTTTTCAAGAATTGCTGGATCAATGTCATCACGAGAAACACAGACAGGATTTGCTGCTGCAATATGCATGGCGACATCGCGAACGAGTTGGTTGAAGTCATCCGTTTTCGCAACAAAGTCGCTCTCGCAGTTAACTTCCACAAGAACACCCACTTTGCCACCGAGGTGAATGTAGCTGCCCACAATACCTTCACTGGCATCGCGACCAGCTTTCTTGGCTGCAGTAGCTTCACCCTTTTTGCGCAGAAGCTCGATGGCTTCATCAAAATTGCCATCGGTTTCAACCAAGGCTTTCTTACAATTCATTAGACCGGCGCCAGTTCTCTCGCGTAGATCTCCGACCATTTTCGCTGTTATTTGAACACTCATTTTTCTTCTTGTTAGGTATAAAATTTAAGAACTCGTATTGAGTTAGCTACTCTTTGATGGTTTCAGGCTCATCTTCTCCATAACCAGCAGGAAGCGTGACATCGACGTCTTCCTGTTGTTCAAAGACCTGCTCACGAACGTCGCGCACTACAGGGGCGCCCTTCTGTACTTTTTTAGCTTCGCGCTTTGAAAGACCGTTTTGAACAGACTCCATTATGGTCTGCACAATAATGCTAACCGCCTTAACCGCGTCATCATTACCCGGAATTGGAAAATCAAGAATCGTTGGATCCGAATTTGTATCCACCAAACCAATCACTGGTATATTGAGACGTTTCGCTTCGGCAACTGCGATTGCTTCTTTATTCGTATCGACAATAAAAACTGCAGCAGGCAACTCTTCAATATTAAGTATTCCCTCGAAGTTACGATTCATGCGACTCATTTGGCGACGAACAGCAGCTTCTTCTTTGCCGGGAAGCTTTGCAAGTTCTCCCTCCTGATCCATCTTGAGGAATTTACGATATTTGACCAAAGATGCTTTAATTGTAGTAAAATTGGTGAGACCTCCACCCATCCAGCGATTCACGCAGAAAGGCATTTGACAGGCGGTAGCGGCTTCACGAATTATTTCCTGAGCCTGCTTTTTAGTGCCGATAAAGAGAATATCCTTACCACTGGTGATAGTCTCTTCAATAAAAGCACATGCCTTTTCAAGTAGAGTATGCGTTTTTTCCAAATCGATGATCGAAATACCGTTTCGATTATCAAAGACGTATGGTTTTGATTTGGGATTCCATCGACGAAGTTGGTGGCCAAAGTGTACGCCTGCGTCGAAGAGGTCTTGTGGTGTTGTTTCTATCATAATGTTTAAAGCCCAGTATTTAATAACTGGGAGAAATGATGATTTCTTTTAGTTTTTAGAGTTTAAGTGCTTTGAATTACTTACAAGCGCAAGTAAGAAGCCAAAGACGAAAGTAAATGAATTTCGCCAGAGCAAGTTAAATTTGTATGTTTCTCTCGTTTTTACACCAAAAGGCACTTGGTATGCCAAGTGCCTTAACAAGAGCAATGTTAGGTGTGCTAACTTATTTTGATTTTCCGAGGTTTGAATTCATCTGCTTTTGGTAATTTCAGATTTAGCACCCCATTTTCAACCTGCGCACTAATTTTATTCTCTTTGATTGGAACATTGAGGTGCAGGTTCAAACGGAAATCGCCTTGAGGCAGCTCTTGCCTTAGCGGACGCCAAATATCTTCAGCCCTGGCGGAACGTATCGCCGTTAAAGACAGACTTTCGCCATCGATGGAAACATCTACGCCACTGCGATCTACACCGGGTAGGCTAACCTTGATGTCAAAGGCATCTTTATTCTCAAATACGTCGTAATGAGGCCGACGCCATTTTTGCGTTGTTTGTGTCTGCTCTGTTGTAGTTGTTGCTAATTCTGTTGTACTCATTTTAATTCCTTTCGTTTGATAACTCTTATTTTACTTTAATTTGGCGAGGTTTGGTTGCTTCTTTTTTGGGAAGTGTAACCGTTAAGACACCATCTTTTTGACTGGCTGCTATTTGGGCTTGAACAGCTTCGTCCGGCACAGAGATGGAATGCCTGTGGCTATAACCCACTTTTCCATTTTCCACCTCTTCCGAATCGTTAACGCTTAAGATGAGAACTCCTTTTTCGAGTTCCAAATTAATAGCGTCCTTTTCAAGACCAGGTAGCTCCACCTGCATGTAGAAGTTTTTGTCATCTTCATACAAATTAACTGGTAGCTGGCTTGTCTGACTCTCTGCTCTCCAAAAGTCGTCGAATAGTTTTCCGAAACGCTCGACCGTTGGCGTTTCAAAATCAAACAGTCGACTTAGTGGATTTGAACATGTTGTGTCTGGATATTTGCAATGTATTAATTTCATAATGATTTCCTTTCTTTTGGATGTTAAACATCATACCATGTGCATATTCCATACCAACATTAGTAAATTCATAAAACACTATAATTCAGCAATTTAATAAAAAACCGCGCAAACTATATGAGCCAAATTGTCTCACCTCGATGGCCGCTTCCCTTCGACTCGGTTTAATTTGTCACAATCGCAATTGTCGATCTAATCCAGTAGTTCACCAACATAGTCCCGTGAAGCCAGTAAATCTTCAGCAGAGACGTGCGGGCTTAATTCCAGAACCAATTCATGCTCAGGACGCACGAATTCGGCAATCATCTTAAAATCAATACTACCCGAACCAACTGGCTGGTGATCAACTCCATTCTCCGATACATCGTGCAGATGAAATCCAGCCAATTGCTCGCTCAATGAAGATAAATGATCACGATGATTGATCAGGCCGTATTGGTGTTTAATTTGTGCATGCCCTGTATCGTGCCAATAACCTATCGATTCAGAATCCGGGAACATATTCATAAAATCGACAAAATCGTTATCCAGAGGCAGTTCAACAAGACCTTCACGGTTCTCGATACACAGCTTCAAATCACATTCCTTCGCCCACTCAACCGCTTGCTCGTAGCTAGATTGAACACGCTGCATTGGTTTGTCAGATGCTTTTCGAATACGTCGCAAAGTGCGGTCACGCCTGATAATGAACGTTTTATTCTCCAGCAGATCAGATACTTCTATATTTTGCTGCGAATGAAGCCACTTTTTCAGTTTCTTTTCAGGTGATTGAAAAAAGAACCGTACGCTGCCCGAATGCATAACCACCTTTTTGGCGCCGGTTTTTTTGGCAAAGTCAAAAGTCTGCTGAGTATAACGACTCCAGGAAGAAAGCTCACGTTTATCAGAAGCCGACGGTTCGTACAGATTGGGAGCAGAATGATTCACAACACCCGGAAGTGGACAAAAATTGTGGACAGAAGAAATTTCTACCAACCCTTCATCAACCGCTTTCAAAATACCAGGTACAAGTGAAACTCTTATACCATGACTGAGTTCAATGCGTTTAAACCCAAGCCCTACTATTTCACAGATCATCTCATAGCCATCTGTATGACGCCCGGAGCACCAGCACGTAGACAAGGAGAGACGATTGGCTAAATAATCCATGTTTTTCAAAAAAGAAAAAATCCCGGCCTGCGCTAGCAAATACCGGGATGAACAAATAAAACTAACTACCTATTTAGCTTATCTTACATTTTTGAGTAACGAACACGAAGCATATTCTTGAAGTCGAGTTCTTTACGTTTACGCCGTCTCATCTGGGCAGGTTTTACGAAATATCTTCTGGAACGAACTGAATGGAGAACGCCTTCGCGATCCAAGGATTTTTTAAGACGACGTAGTGAACGCTCAACAGGTTCACCTTTTTGTACTTTAACTTCGAGTGACATAAATAAACGATATAAAAGGTTAATAAATTCGTCACTTAGGAACGATTTATCCTGTCTGTCAACTTTTTTGACTTCTGTTATTATACTGAGAATTTAAAATCGAGAAGCGAAGGGCATAAACTCCCTCCGCTTCTACAACATCAAACTAAAATCTCACATTCATTCCAACATCGACACTCCTTCCGGGCAGAGGCGCCGTATCGCGAAGAAATGAAGTGTGCACCCGAGCAAGATCGTCCGTTAGGTTGTTAACCCTCACAAAAAGCTCAGTGTCCGCGTAGTCTGTCCTCAGATTGTAGGCTACACGCACTCTCACAATTGTATAGCTGCCAGTTGAATCTTCACCGATTGCAGTCTTTCGCTGCTCACCGGTGTGAGTCGCATCGGTAAACACTGAAAAATCACGATACTGTACATTAACACCCGTACCAATTCGCCAAGGCGGCGTGCGAGGCAGATCACTATTATCGCTAATATTTTTTGCCCAGATCACATCTCCAAAACCACGCAAGTCGACTGTCCAGTCCTCTTTCTCGAGCACACTCCATTCAACTTCAGCTTCCAGACCGAAAAATTCGGCAGAAACAGCTTGGTAGGCCCGCTCTGCCAAAGCTTCTTCGTTCACACCAGGAGTATTGCCGTCTTCGTTCACTTCGTTGCCAGTATCAGCGAGGAATACAAAGTCATCAAAGTGTGTATAAAATGCGGAGAAAGCTCCCGTAAATGGCCCTTCGGTCCGTCGAAGTACGGCTTCAATCCCGTACGCAACCTCTTTATCCAACGATGGATTACCAATTTCAAAGGCGCCCGTCGCAAGGTGTGGACCATCACTGAATAATTCGGCAGTTTCCGGTTCGCGCTCAGTGTAGTTCAGATTAAGACCAATAGACCATTTTTCTAACGGCTTAAAAGCAACGCCTCCACTTGCGCTCACAGTGACGTCGTCGCGATTTTCAGCTCCTTTAAACTGACGTAGTAAGGACTCCAGACGCACTCCGCCATTCAAGGTCAACTGCTGTGTTAACGAGTACTCTTCCATTACAAACAATGCGAGCCGCTGAGCATCCTCTTCAGCGATTGCAGGATTTACTCCGGTCTTACCTGCAAAGAAATTTTCTTCACCACTTACGTTAAGCTCATCGAAATTACCCTGAAACCCAAAGACGCCTTCCAAATCGCCCAAACTATGTACGACTGCCGCACGACTCTCCAGACCTTTGCGTTCAAAGGTCACTGCAACTTCTCCATCGGGTTCAATCTCGTCATGAGTGTAATCGCCATAGGCAAACTGTAGTTCTATATTATCAACCCAATCCAGTGATTCTGGCGCTATCGCACTACGAAGCTCAAGTCGCTCGCGTTCCAGATCAATGGTTGGCGCCTCTTCATTAGGAACACCGTAAAATGTATCAAATTTGGAATAAGCAGCTCCAATGTAGCCATTCTCAAATAAATAGGCCCCGCCAAAACCAGCAGTCCAGGCCTCAGAGTCACTATTGGCGACTGAATCGAAACGCGTACCATCGAGCTCGAAATCCGGAGCATCATAATCCTCGGTTTCTCGAAAGGTTCCATTGGCCTGAAACACGAAAGACCCTGCCTCAACAAAAGCAACTGCACCAGCGCTAAAACCATCATTGACTCCGGTATACTCGACTCGCGCCTGACCACGAACTGAGTCGCCATGCCTGTGGCTAGGAATTGTGCGGTCGATGGTATTTACGATACCGCCAATTGCATTCGCACCATAAAGCAGAGCTGATGAACCACGAAGGACCTCGACTCGCTCAATCAACATGGGATCGACCGCAACGGCATGGTCTACAGATGCCGCAGATACGTCAAACATCTCCAGCCCATTTTGTAACACGCGAACGCGCTGATCGCCGAGCCCGCGAACAATCGGCCGACTAGCGTTGGGACCATAGTAAGACTGAGTGATTCCAGCATCAAACGACAGCGTCTCACCGATCGTCTGCGCTCTCACCCAGTCTAGCTCCTCGCCTTCATGCACGCACCAGGCTTGAGTAAGGTCAGCGATCTCAGGAGCGAGCGGCGATGACTCCACTATTACTGGTTCCAGTTCGTGGAATGACTCTGATTCGTCGTTCTCGCCATGCACCAAAAGTGTTGCTGCAATTAAAGGCAAATAAGTTCTAAATTTTTTGAATTTCATAATTAGTTGTAAGTGAATGTATTTCTTGAGATAATTTCGTAAATGATGAGGTAGCACTGTCCCCGTCTGTTCTATAGCGGGCTTAGTTGGATAGGCCTAAGACTGTAGTAACTCGACTTTGGGAGCGCCATGATGGTTTCCAGAGCATCACCAGATGACCGAAACGCTTGAAAGCCCTTCGCTGAACAATGCAAAACGACTCTACGAAGCCCTGAACTCTCTGTCGGAACAGTACTAACTTAATAATAATAGTTTACAACTAACTAATTGGCGGCGCACGCGCCTGCACCTGACCACTCAAGTAACTTTCCCAAACCTTTCCCAGCTCGACTTGAATGAATGTGATAACAATAAGCTGCTTAAGCGACTGCACTGAAGAGCCATCTTCAAAAACAACGCCCTGCGAAAAGAGAATAACAGGGCACAACACGTCTTCTTGGTCCGGCAACTCTGATTGGGATTCTTTTCCCTCGGAAGTTTCCGGTAATCCTGAGCAACTTGCATGCATATCCACACAAGCGTTGGCATGTTGCTCACCATAACACACCAGCATGTGAATTTGCGGTGAAACTGAAGCAAGCGATAACAGAAAAACCTGCGCAACGCATAGCCACGCACAAATACAATTCTGTTGTTTGCTCAATTTCATTTGAGCGTACAGCTTAACAACTCTGTCAATACCCGTTTGGTTTCAGTTAACTCAGCCACTATACACTGAAAGTGCTTAGGTTTTACTAACTTACTGTGACAATAAAAGAATGGATTTCAGATGTGGAATGGCCTATTTACTCTCCTACTTTAACTCCCAGCGGTAATGCATGGATGAGAGCATTTCAGAACCCTTTGCTGTAACTCTGACAACATCTTCAATACGACATCCACCAATTTCAGGATAGTATAAACCCGGCTCGATCGTGATTACGTGGCCTTTCCTTAAGCGCCCGGAATTACGGGATACGCGGGGCGATTCATGAATATCCAGCCCGAGCCCATGACCTGTCGAGTGAATAAAACCGACGAATGTCTCCCCTCGTCGTTCTGTTTGAAATCCACTTGATTGAAACACCGCGTCGGCTGCATTATGGACTGTGGCACCACTGACGCCCGCCTTAACTTTTTTCAGAGCCGCCTGTTGTGCCGCTCTTACAGCGCTTACCAAAGCACGTTGCGCCTTACTTGCCTGACCTTTCAAAAAAGTGCGCGTCATGTCGCCGTGATAACCGGTCTTTTGCATTCGTGGGAATACATCGATGATGATCAGTTCGTTTGGCTTGAGCGGTCCATAGCCGGATTCATGAGGGTCACAGGCTTGTTTGCCACAAGCTACAATTGTATTTTGAGCAATTGCTCCTTTTTCCAGACATGCCTGATCGATTCGTATGCGCAAGTATTCTGAGGTCAGAATACGATCATTATACTTCAAACGATTACCGACAATTTCCGATTCTCTTAGAATACGCTCCGCAGCTCGAATCCCGGAAGCGCTTGCTGCGTTGGCTTTGAGTATTGCCTGGGATTCATTATCCGTCTTCAACTCGCGGTTCGGAAAAAACGGTTCTGGGCCTATCTTCAGTTTCAATCCTGCGTCGAGAAGTTTAGCATAATAAACTGCCGGAAAACTGGCAGGCACTTCGACCTGAGTAACCTTGTGCAATTTAGAAAAATAGCAGATCAATTCAGCTGGACCAATTGCAGATTGCTCTAGTTCTAGAGCATCCGCTGCAAGCATTTCAACTTCTTCCAGGAGCAAAACTTCTTTGCAGCCAGACTGTGCCTGCACTCGGCCATACTCTAAACGGCTGACGATCGCAGTCGAATTATCACCTGCTACAATGCAAAAAAAAGGATCCGGAACAAAAATTTTTGTCAGATAGAACTGATCCGCAGATTTTTCCGAAGCCGCGAACACGGCACGAATCGAAGAAAGTTTCCTTTTCATTGCAAATTTAGTGACGACTGCATTTAAGAATTTGGTAAAACGCAGCACTTCAACCTTTCAACAACCTCTGCAAATGCAAGCCTTCTATCGTCTCCTGTCAGCGCTTCTTCTCTGCGCATGTACTCCTGAAAAATCATCTTTCCGGGAAGTTTCAGCGGATACCTATTTCCCAATTTCCATAGGTGACGCCAACCCGGAACTTCAGCTCGCTCTTACCGAAATGGAACAGAGCTGGGGCTTAATGCATCGAGATGAATTAGCAGAAAATCACGGAATGCTATTTTTATTCAAACAACCCGGAAAACGCTCTTTCTGGATGAGGAATACACCTATCCCGCTTGATCTTGCTTACTTTGATACGCGCGGTGTCTTGATGGAAATCCATTCGCTTTATCCCTACGACGAAAACTCCGTTTATTCCTATAGTGGGGAGGTATTAATCGCCGTTGAAATGAATAGAGGATGGTTCTCCAAGAATAACATTCAACCCGGAGCAAAGCTTGATTTAGAAGCGCTTACTGAGGCAGTGATCCATCGCGGATATCCGTATTTAACCCGGATAATCAACCGGAGGCAATATCACGAATCACCCTCGCAGCCATAAAAAATCCGAAGGTACCCGTTATAAAAGTTGCTGAGCCAAAGCCATAATCGCAGTTAAGACGGTAGTCGACGCCCTTTTCACGTTCGCAAGATACCGATCCGTTCTCTGTCGGAAACACAGGAAGTTCGTCACTGTAAACACAATCAATCCTGAACTTTTGCCGCCGATGTGAAGGAAAACCATAGCGTTGACGAAGCCGCTTGCGGACTTGAAGCAATAAGGGGTCATTTATCGTCAGCGCGAGGTCTGCAACCTTGATACGTGATGGATCCGTGCGCCCGCCTGCTCCTCCACAGGTAATGAGATTTAAATTTCGCTTACGCGACTCAGCAATCAAAAGACACTTGTACTTCGTTGTATCAATTGCATCAACAACATAATCAAAGGAAGGTTCTAACAAATGATCCATAGTCGCCTCTGTGAAAAAGCACTCTTCAACGATCAATTCGCAGCCCGGAGAAATCGCAGCTATTCGTTCCGCAAGTAATTCTGCTTTGGAACGACCGATAGTAGTGTCCAGTGCGTGTAACTGACGGGTGATGTTGCTCAAACACACCTCGTCCATATCCACTAAAGTCAGTTTGCCAATACCAGTACGCGCCAGCGCTTCAACCACCCAACATCCAACTCCACCCAGCCCAATGAGACAGACATGCGCCTTTGCCAGGCGTTCGAGTCCAGCGCTTCCGAACAATCGCGCAATGCCGCTAAATCGTGCTTCGTAGTCTAAAATCATGAACAGGTATTAGCATGCATTGAGCTTAAGTGAAAAGTTATAAATTAGTTACTGCTCGGCCAACGTGCAAACCATTCCAACGGGAATGAGCTTGCAAAGCTGATTAAAAGTGGTGGCATAAATGTCCGGTTGGTTTGGGGTTTTTCATACTGGTTTCTTTGGTCGGAAACTGTCCAAAGCCAACCATTTTTTATTCGCTCAGATATCTCTACGGGATGACTGTGAAATATAACTATTCTATCGTCTGCGCATCAGGCAAACCTCTTCACTGCCAAACGAGCGGCTGGGATAGGTTTCTCTGGGAATGACTCTTCTCAGGATTTCAAACCGCTTTGCGAACAAGGCATCGATTTCCGCACTGGAAATCGGATGCGGTGGACCATTGCCATTGTAGTCAGAAACTTCTCGGAAGAATACTGCCAGATAATTTCCGCCAGGCTTCAGCGCTTTTTGCAGAGATTGGACGTAGGCCCCACGATCGTCAGGATCAATGGCACATAGACAGGTATGTTCAACCACTGTATCGAATTGTTCGCAGTAACTTTCCGGCAAATTCATAAAATCGGCCAACACATATTCCTCGTGACCAACAGCAGGAAAGGCTCGCGATTTCTCAAGCGCCAGAGGTGAAATATCCAGCCCAAGAACAAACACCCCCTGCTCTGCAATCAAGCGCACATCGTGGCCCGTTCCGCAACCAGGCACAAGCACCCTTCCCTTTAAAGTATACGTTTTAAAAAAGGAGCGCAGGGGTGGTGAGGCATAGCCTTTATCCCAAGGCGTCTCATTATCGGCATAAGCAGCATTCCAGTCTTTTGGCATCGTAAACTACCTTAAATAATCTTTCTGAAACATCAACCCCAAACCCCGACCTGCTACTCCAGTCCGCAGGGGCTTGATTTACAAGTTTTCGGACAAAACAATTACAACCTGCCGGCCAACTGAACGGAGTCCAAATAGAACGTAACAGGTTGTTTCAAATCGACTGCGAACAGGCTCAGTGACACGATTCTTCTCATATTCATGGTCCGTCCAGTCGGTGCATTTTGGATTGAATGCATCGGCAGTGAAAAATCATTCCACCCCGGACTAAGTGAAAGAGTGCCGTTGAAGCGATCGCTGTAATCGTACCCAGAATTGGGATGCTGCCGGTCATACACTTTTATTGCCAGATTTAGTAGATGCGCCTCATCCAGATAAATGCTCAATTTAATGAACTGGTAATCCTGCCAATTCCGATTCAGGCGCTTGAGGGTAATGCCGGGATATTTTCCGGGAAGTAATTCCACACACATGGAAAAACTGCCATCCTTAGCATTTGAATCCGAGATTGATAGCCTAGCCAGATCGCCCTGATCGCTCATCCAACGCTCCAACTGGGACGATGTTTCAAAGTCTGACAGTACTGGAAAATCCTGCCTTAATCTTACTTCCTGAGCTATCGTTGATAGCAATTGTCTCTGGGAAAAGAAGGTCAGCAAAACAACAAGTAGCCAGAGCAGCACAGTCCGGCCCGTATGAGTTTTTAAACGCAAGTAAGAAATCAACAAACCTGCAACAATTCCAAAAAGATTATTAAGTAAGTCCTTCGCCTCAAAATCACGCCCTACAAACAACTGGATCACCTCCGCCATAAACCCGGCCACAAACAATATCCCAAGTATGAGTATCAAACGCTTGATTTCATCAATCCGATTGAGCTTCGAATACGTGTATAGGTAAAACGATGAAAAGCAAAATAATACAAAGTGCCCGGATTCCCACAATGCCCTAACTACATTGTTATCGTAGTAACTGGGGCCACCCACAAAAAGTCCGACAACAAGTAAAGTAATAGAAACTGATAAGAACTGTTTCAAATTATTGTTTATCAGATCGTAGTTCTATGGGCGGTGTAAGAAATTTTGTGAGAAAGTTATCTTCTCACCGACATAGTTTCATTTGTATTCATTGGGCATTCTTTCAGAAAACTCAATGGTAAATCGGTTCAATGCTGCTGGCCAGTTGGCGGTGCGAACGTGGACAATGTCTTAAGATATGTTAAATGGGGTAACACATTCTGAATTATTACCTCAAACATTGGCCTCTAAAAACTTTTGCTTTAATTTCATTCAACTTCATTTCAAGTTCCGACTGAGAATCGTCAATTCTTTTGAATACGTAATCACCAGGCTTACGAACATCTTGTTTTTTTTCGATAGGGAACGGATCGTCCGTAAGACCTTTTTTCCAATTTAAAATCTCTATTTTTAATTCTTTCCCCTCACTTTCATCAATAAAAGACTCCAGATTACTTCTAAGAATTTCTAGCTTTTTAATCTCTCTAAGGATTTCTTTTCTTTGACTCTTAAAGTTTTCTCCTACTCCTAGAAAGTGATCTTCTGAAGAATTTTTTGCCTTCCTTGACTGATTGATCATTTCGTTAATCAAACCAATAATTTCCTGCATGAAGTAGATACTTCTT
>CAZUYZ010000223.1:0-3063 GCA_964624365.1 uncultured Puniceicoccaceae bacterium | reverse complement strand
AATGGCGGCACTCCGGGAGCTTCCGGTCTGGAACTGAGTGACGTAGATTTTGCTCTGGCTCTGATAAGCGATACGGCTGATGCGAGTCGCAAGTGGACGGCATTAAAGGCCTCCGTCAATAGTACAACGCTAGTTGGAGTTGAATCAGTTTCACTGACTGCCGGAACTGTGGAAGTAGCGATTAATCACGCAGCCAGCGATGGCAGTGTTGTTGATTTTGCTTCGATGGATGGTGGAGGCCTGGATGTTCTGAGCAGTTCATCTGGTGATAGTATACTCATCGATATGGCAAGTTCCCAGGGCGTGTTAACACGTGCGAGTGGTAGTCTCACTTTAGAGTTTGGTGGTTCTGGTGTAGTCTCTGTTCAGGGTGATTTCGCTTTTGAGACTACAACGGCTCAGTCCGGAAACAACGTCATCAGCGTTGGCATAACGAATGCCGCATTATCTTTAGGCAATGGAACAACTGATTATGTTACCGTCACTAATGGGCAGGGAGCATTATTGCTGACTGACTCAGGTCTGGCAGGCGTTTTGTCCGCAGATGTTGCCTTCAATATTCCTGGTGTTTCAGCGGGTGGAACCTTTGATTTGGCGATCAATACCGGCAATGCCTCTGTGGACGAGTCAGTAACGGTGGGAAGTGAAACAATCAGCGTTGATTTGCCAGCAGGTTACTTCATTGAAGTGCGTGGCATCGGTGTCAGCCTGACAGTTCAAGGATTTACACTTCAGGGTAATGTTGCCTTTGAAAAGTCGACGCGCAGTGATGGCAGTGAAGTCATTATTATTTCTATGGATAATGTATCGCTGAATGGCTTTGATGGCGCCGGTTCCGGAGATTTGCCGATAAACATAGAGAACGCACGAGGTGTGCTCGTGGTTGTTCCTGAAGGAGTTGCCGGTACGCTTCGCTTTGAAGCAAGTGCGGGTTTTGGCGCTTTTGAAGCCGGTGCAACTGTCAGTCTGGAACTCAATGACACTGCCGTGGCAATCGATGAAACCGGTGCTTTTGGTACAATTAACCTTGAAGCCGGACCATTCATTCGTCTGGTCGCCAGCATATCCATCAATTTACCTGGTGTTGAACTGGATGCCAGCTTCAGTGTTGAGCAAGCAAACGGCATTACCGTTGTTGTTGCAACCGATGTGCGTTTGTTTGTTGGTGATAATACCGGCGGCGAACGAGTGGGTCTGGAGATGGTCAATGGTAGTGGCTATCTGATCCAAAACGGTGACGAGGAGTCTGGTTTCCTGACTGGAGAGGTTCGTCTGGTTGGTTTTGAAGGCATCGAACTGAGTGCAACTTTGACACTGCGTGTTAACGAGTCTGCGCAGGCAGTTAACGAATCTGTTACCATTGATGGACAGACAGTGGAAATTGCCTTTGATGCGACGGAAACAAATGGCTTTTTGCAGTTCATTGGAGAGGATATTCGCTTTTCGATTGTTGATACCGTAGATCTGCGCGGTAATTTTGCATTTACTCGTGAAGTTGTCTCCAATGGAGCGTCCAAATTTTTAATTGGAGCTACTGAAGTTTCTGCATTTGTTGGATCGGGCGCTGTCTGGTTTGACAATGGCACTGTCAATCCTGGAGCCAGCGGTTTGCTAATCGAGGACATTACAATTGGGATAGTCGTTTACACCAGTGACACACAGGCAGGAACCTATGCATTCGATGGCACTGGTCAGGCATCTTTCATCGGTGTTCCCGGGCTGAGTTCGAGCGATTCGGCAAACACAACGTTTGATTTGCGTCTCAATAACACAGCATCAGCATTGAATGAGAGTATCCCGGTAACCGGTCAGTCTGCAATCGATCTGAACTTTACTGACGGATTAACAACAGCAGAGTTTTCCGGAAGCATTGACTTCATCGTTGATGATTTTGCTACGGTAAGTGGCGACTTTGGTATTCGCAAAAATGGTAGTGATGTAGAGGCAGTTGCCAGCAACGTGAATGCTCAGTTAAGCAACAGCGGCTATAGCGTTGGGCTTAACGGCGGCGCTCTGGCGCTTGTGCTAAAAGACGATGGTTCCTATGCATTGGAAGCGGTAGGTTTTGTCAATCTGAGTGGTGGCAGTCTGATCAATGCATCCTCTCCATATGCACGTTTTCAAAGTAACACAACAGCGATTGATTACAGCGCCAATCCTTTGATTATTGAATTTGATGATTTTGCCGCTTCCCTGAATCCGGGCTTGAACGTTCAACTGCTTACAGTATTGGACTTAAATTTCGACTTGTCCGGATTTGTCAGTCTGTCCGGTGATTTTGGTTTCCGTAAGACAGGAAGCACGATCGAAGCAACTGCTACGAATGTCAACGCGCTCCTTGAAAATGGTAGTTACAGTGCAGGCGTGACCGAAGGCGCTTTGGCCCTGTTACTCAACGATGATAGTACTTATGCGCTGGAAGCAAACGGTGCGCTCAGTCTGAGTGGTGGCGATTTTGTTAATGCTTCAGCACAAACAGTTGCAGTAAAAGTCAATACAACAGCAGTCGATTACAGTGTCTCACCGCTGACCCTAACGATTGGTGAGGTCAGTGCAACTTTGAGTGGTGCCGCTGGAGTGGAATCAGTTGCAGCAACTGGCTTATCAGTAGAGATTTCCGGCTTTGTCAGCATTGGCGGCGATTTTGGCTTCCGCATATTAAATGGAGTCATTGAAGCCTCTGCAAACAATGTAACAGCAAGTATGTCGGCTGGGGGTATTGCATTGGAATTAACCGCCGGCGCTCTGGGATTGATTTTGAATGCCGACGGTACCAAGGCGCTGGAAGCCAGCGGTAGCTTTATGTTAAATAGCAATGATCTGCTGGCAGCGAGTGCAGCCCTGGTAAATGTTGAGTACAACGACACTGGAGCTTTGATCGACCAGACCGTTGAGGTTGATGGCGTGAGCGCAACCGTCAATGTAGCATCAGGAGACCGTCGCTTGTTATTGTCGGATGCAGTGCTGCAAGTTGGTGATTTCTTTTATGTAGAGGGTGATTTTGGATTTGAGAAGATTGAGCGGCAGGTAGTTTTAAACAATGGCGAGTTCCTGGATGCAGAG
>CAZUYZ010000222.1:0-24572 GCA_964624365.1 uncultured Puniceicoccaceae bacterium | reverse complement strand
CGAAGTCCTTGAGAGATCAGATCTTCCGGTTCGCGACGACTACATCCGTAAACTAAAGCATCTTGACTAAGATAAGCCTTTGTCAGCCCATAACCAAGACCGGAACTGACACCCGTTATATAGATTGTATTTTGCATATTTAGAAAATTTACACTTTGTTAAATACGCTTGCGCTCATATCTTCCCTCCAGAATGTAATTAGCGATGGCGACCAAACTCCCTTTTAAGATTAGCGTACTTATTTTTGTTCGCAACAATGTTGACCAGCATTTGCTAATTAAACGATCTAAATCTCCAAATAAAGGATGCTGGAGCCCTATTGGTGGAAAACTCGATCAGGAAATCGGCGAATCGCCCTACGAATGTGCGCGCCGCGAAACGTTGGAAGAAATTGGCCTGCAAGTATCCGATACGGATCTGCATTGCTTCGGTTACATCTCGGAAAAAAGTTATGAGGGTACCGGCCATTGGCTCATGTTTCTCTTCAACTGCAATATCCAAACGGACCATTTGCCTGCCACCATCGATGAAGGGCATTTCCGTTTTTTCAGTCGTGGCGAAATCGATCAGCTCGACATTCCGAAAACAGACCGCACACTATTGTGGCCCTACTACGATAAATACCGTGGCAGCTTTGTTGGTATAAGAGCTGACTGTGACCCTCAGGGACAACTACATATCGTGGAAGAGATGCAGTTGCCTGAAACCCAAGCCTAATCGTGCCTGAGCTTAAACTTACCTTTCTCAACATCCCAGACACACCATTTCTCTAGTGAGTCCGGCAGCCGCGTCCCAGTGGCCACAATTTGTATCTCCGTGGGGCAGGCACGCCAAAATCCGGCATGGCGATGTGGATCCAGTTCGCCCAGTACATCATCGACTAGTAGCACAGGCGAAACTCCGAGGGCGTCCTGTAGTAGCCTAGCTTGCGCTATCCGCAGCGCAATGCAAAGACCGCGCTGCTGACCATCTGAGGCGTACTCTCTGGCGCCACCAACAGTCAATGAAAAGTGTAAATCATCTCGATGCGGTCCACGCTGAGTTGAACCAACAATCGCATCCCGTTTACGGCCATCGTACAAAAACCGGATGACTGCTTCGACCCCATCACACCCTGCGTTTGCCCGATACTCAAGTTCCGGACCTTCATCGGCTTCTGCAATATCATTATAGACAGAAGCCAGAACACTCCGAAGACGCTCCAGAACAGTAGTTCTCTTATCCACAATTGACACAGCATGCAGAGCGATCTCAGCCTCAAAGGCAGATAGCTCCGCAGAACTTCCATCTGCCTTAAGCAATCGATTACGCTCAGCGACACCTCGATGATAGTTTCGCAATGCTTTATAGTAGTCCGAATCAATTGCCGACAAGGTTAAATCAAGGAAACGACGACGCTCAGTGGGTGAGCCACGAAGTAACATTAAATCCCCGGAGTTCAGCGCCAACACTGGAAAACGACCGATAAAATCACCCAATCGCGACACTTTTTCGTCATCAATGATCAGCTTACGCCCTGATGAATCAACCTGCAGCTCAAGTTCAACACGCCCTTGAATTTCATGCTCTACTTGGTAAACAGCCATATATCCACTGCTTCCCTGCTTAGATAAAACAGAAGTGCGTTGTGTCCTGAACGATCGCAATGCCATAAGCAGGCCCAGCGATTCCAGTAAATTTGATTTTCCCTGTGCATTTGCACCAAGCAAAAAAATCCGGTCTGCTGAAAGCTCCAGTTCCGCAAAATCGATGTTGCGGAAGTTCTGAATACGAAGATTAAGCAAACGCATTTTTAAAAGAGAGCCAAAAGTTAGTTTTTAGATACTCTGTACAACTTAGCAGTTTAGATCGAGATTACCGTAGCGCCGGAATTTTTAGCGCTTGTGCACAACTCTTTGTAACTGTCAGCAACTGCTCCTGCCAACTGCTTCCAGTCATCTACACTGGTATCCCAACCTGAACTAATTCGTATCGCGCGGCGCATGCGTTCGGGTGACAATCCCATTGCCGCCAGTACTGTCGAAGGCCCTTGTTTGCCGCTTGCGCAGGCAGAACCTGAAGACACCAAAAAACCACGTTTTTCCAACATGCGAATCCAGCGGGTATTCTCAAATTCTGGCGGGATCAACATCACTGTATTCCAGAGACGTTCAGCTGTTTCACCAACGACTTCAAACGTCGACAGTTTTTCTTTTAATTCGGCGAGAAATATATCGCTCCCAATTGAAGCGCCCGGCTTGACTGCTCCCAAAGCGGCAACCATCGCCAAAATACCAGCAATATTTTCAGTACCCGCTCGGTGTTCAGACTCCTGAGATCCGCCAAGCAATGACTTGAAACCTGTGTGTGTTTCAGGAAGGAAGCTAAATCCAATTCCTCCGGGACCTCCAAACTTGTGGGCACATCCAGTCACAAAATCGCAACGGTCCAACCCTTTAGGAGAACATTTCCCGATCCACTGCGAAGCATCACAGTGATACTGAATTCCTCGCAAACGACATATTTCGGCAATTACGATCCAATCGTTCAGGATTCCGGTTTCATTATTGGCAGCCATTGCTGAGATCGCCTTCAACTGACTATTGTCCTCTAACAACTTTTTCAGAGCGGTGATTGATACTTTACCATTTCCAGTCAGTTCTAGCCACTTGATCCGGTCTTTAAAATAGTGCTTGGCGGCTTCCAGTACACTGGGATGCTCTGTGGGGCTGACGCCAATCCATGAGTCTGTGGACAAAGTTTCCGCCCAGTGTCTAAAAACCGCATTGTTACCTTCGGTTGCACCGGAATTGAAAATCAGGCGTTCGGGGCACGTTTCGAGCAAGGCTGCCATCCGATCGCGTGCCGACTGTAACTGCACATGCACCCTGGCTGCAGCTCGATATGGACTGGAAGGATTTAGCCAAAACTTAGCAGCCGCGCCCAGCCAAGCGTTACGGGCTTCAGGACTCAGTGGAGTGGTTGCATTAAAGTCAAAATACCTACCTTCCATAACAGTAACCAGAGACACGCCTACACAGATTGTCAAAACCTGGGTCAGGGAATACGCAATTCCTGTCCTACGCGCAAAGCATTTTCACTCGAAAGCCTATCTCGATTTGCCTGATAAATATCGATCCACCTGGATGGCGTACCGTACATGGAACGACTGATGCTACTGAGTGAATCACCGGACTGCACGGTGTAAACACGCGGAACACTTGATGGATTTGGTGAAATGGTCGCGGGCCGGTTTGATTGATAGACGTTCTGTGGCTGTGTGCTTGCATCAAAATCTGCGTCATTCGATCTACTTGTGGAATTCTGCAGTCTTTGCTGAGTCGCTGCAAGTTCGCGTCTCAAACGATTGTTTTCCTGTTTCAGGCCATTTATCAACTCCATTAGATCCATACGATTCCATTCTCCTTCGTAGGGTTGAGCCGGCAATTGCTGAGCAAACTTTTTCTGGGCGGTTTCTATCAGCTGACGAACCTGCCTAGCCTGTGGAGAATTAGGCTTAGATTGCAGGTATTTCTTAAAGTGGTAAATAGCGCTGATTGGATCGTTCATCGTATTCAGATAAATATTACCTGATTCAAGATGAGACTCAGGAGCATTTCGACGTGCTTCGGTAACTCGCAAAAAAGCTCTCAAAGCATCAGCTGTGCGACCCTGACTTTTATAATCTTTGGCCAACTGGTACTGTTTTTCGTCTGTCTCTGAAGTAACCTCAACCATGCCCGGTCTACAACCGGAAATACCAACCAGAATAGACAGTACGACTATAGATAAAAAGCGGATGTCAATCATGATAGTTAGTGATCTGTTTAAATAAAATTTAAAAGAATATTGTCAGAAAGATCTGCAATTGATTGTTATGAATTCGTTTTTGCAACGAGAAACAACTATTGATCACACCTAATTCAAGTATCTTTCAATATGGTCACTAAAAATAAGCGTCCACATTCATCCGTTATTGTCGATGGTACCGACAGAGCTCCTGCACGCTCAATGTTGCGTGCCGTCGGCTTCGAAGACGAAGATTTTCAAAAACCACAAGTCGGTGTTGCCGCTTCGCCCAGCGACTTGACCCCCTGCAACGTGCACCTGGGCGAATTGGCCTCGCATGCAACCAACGGCATCAACCAGGCTGGCGGAAAAGCAGTTAATTTCAGCACCATTACCGTCTCGGATGGAATCAGCATGGGCACCAAAGGCATGCGCTACAGCCTGGTGTCGCGTGACGTCATTGCGGATTCGATTGAGACTGTTGTTGCAGCGGAAGGATTTGACGGCCTGGTCGCCATTGGTGGCTGCGACAAAAATATGCCCGGCTGTTTGATCGCGCTTGCGCGTCTGAATCGTCCGGCGGTCTTTGTTTATGGTGGCACTATACTGCCTGGATTTACACCCAAAGACCAAGAGGAAAAATGTAATCCGATGGACATCGTGTCTGTCTTTGAAGCTGTTGGCAAACATGCAAAAGGTGAGCTTACTGACGAGGAACTAAAAGAAGTTGAGAAATACGCTATTCCGGGGCCTGGCTCTTGTGGTGGCATGTACACTGCTAACACCATGGCCAGCGCTATTGAAGCGCTGGGTATGAGCCTTCCCGGTAGCAGCGCTCAAATTGCAATTGGTAAGGAAAAGCGCAAGGATTGCGAAAATGCAGGTGCAGCTGTCCTCAAACTTCTCGAACTGGATATTAAACCACGGGACATTATGACTCGTAAGGCTTTTGAAAACTCGATTACTACTTGCCTGGCTCTCGGCGGTTCCACCAATCTGATTCTGCATCTGTTGGCCATTGCCTACTCTGCTGACGTAGAACTTAGCATCGACGATTTTAAGGAAATTGGAGAGCGCATTCCGCTACTTGCTGATGTAAAACCCTTTGGCAAGTACAACATGAGTCAGCTGATTCGCATTGGCGGCATACGCCCGCTGATGAAGATGTTATTGGATCGTGGGCTTCTGCATGGTGATTGCCTCACTGTAACAGGTCAGACACTTGAGGAATCGCTTAAGGACGTTTCGCCTTACCCATCCTTTCCAGACGAACAAGATGTCATCCACCCATGGGATCAGCCGATAAAAAACACCGCTCACCTGCGTATCCTAAGAGGAAATCTGGCTCCGGAAGGCGCCGTAGGTAAAATAACCGGTAAAGAAGGGCTCTACTTTAAAGGTACGGCCAAAGTTTATGAAGGTGAAGAAAGCGCCCTAATCGGCATTCTCCGTGGGGATGTCGTTGCCGGAGATGTTGTGGTTATCCGCAACGAAGGTCCTGTTGGTGGGCCCGGCATGCGTGAGATGCTGTCTCCCACAAGCGCGGTTGCTGGCCGCGGCCTGATTAAAGAAGTAGCTTTAATTACAGATGGGCGCTTTTCTGGTGGCAGTCATGGTTTTGACGTTGGCCACATTACACCCGAAGCAGCTACGGGTGGCCCGATCGGAATCGTTAAAGATGGAGATATAATTGAAGTCGATGCAGTTAAAAATACGATCAATTTGTTGATTGATAAATCTGAATACGAAGCGCGCATGAAGTCGTTCAAGCCAAGCGGCCCTGGCGCTAAACGTGGTATTCTGGGCAAGTATGCTGCTACCGTGGCAACTGCTTCGGAAGGCGCTGTAACGGACAAAAATCTGTAACCTACTTTTGAGCTTCGAACTCAAAAAAAGAGTTGAAAATTTGAAGTTTAGTTTCCGATATAAAATATTTATAAAAATATCATGTCTTGGGAGCGATTTAAACAGTTTTATCTGAATGTAGGCACACTTAATTTCGGCATCGATATCAGTCGTATTAATTTCGACGATTCGTTTCTGAATGCGATGGAACCTAAGATTCAGACTGCATATGCGGCGATGCAAAAACTTGAAGCCGGCGCAATTGCAAATCCTGATGAAAATCGCAGAGTCGGTCATTATTGGTTACGAAATCCGGAACTCGCTCCCGATAAAGAACTGACGCTATCGATAAAAGCCTGTATACAAAAGATTCAGAATGTTGCTGCCAGTGTTCATAGCGGCGAGCTAAAGGGCACTGATGGTAAATTTGAGAACTTATTGATCATTGGCATTGGCGGTTCCGCACTCGGCCCACAATTTATTTCAGATGCTCTGGGCAGTCCAAAGGCTGACAAAATAAGACTTTTTTTCTTTGATAATACAGATCCGGACGGATTTGAGCGGACGCTTTCTCAGCTCGACGGTCAATTGGGAAAAACACTTGCAATCGTTATATCAAAGTCAGGCGGAACTCCCGAAACCCGTAATGGCATGATCGAGGCAGAAGCTGCTTACAACGCCGCTGGTATTGATTTTGCAAAACACGCTATCGCTGTCACAGGCGATGGCAGCAAGCTCTATAACTACGCAATCGAAAAAAAATGGATTGATACCTTTCCAATGTGGGATTGGGTAGGTGGGCGCACTTCAGTATTTGCTACCGTTGGGCTCCTACCTGCAGCTCTGCAGGGTATCGACATCGAACGCATGTTAGCAGGAGCAGCCACAATGGATGCTGTAACGCGAAAAACCGAGACGCTAAAGAATCCAGCAGCATTACTCGCTCTCATGTGGTATCATGCTACGAACGGCAAAGGCGAAAGGAATATGGTGGTGCTTCCCTACAAAGACAGGCTCATGCTATTTTCGAAGTATTTGCAGCAGCTTGTTATGGAATCACTCGGCAAAGGTGTGGATCTCGACTGCAATGTAGTTAATCAAGGCATTACTGTTTACGGCAATAAGGGCTCGACAGATCAACACGCTTATGTCCAGCAACTGCGCGAAGGTGTACACAATTTTTTTGTCACATTTATCGAGGTATTGAAAGATCGTGAAGGTGAATCGATAGAAGTAGAGAAGTCCTTCACTAGCGGCGACTTTTTACAAGGATTTTTGCTCGGCACACGAGACGCGCTTTACGGCAACGGTCGTCAGTCTGTCACGCTCACCGTGGAAGCCATAACGCCTGAGACAGTCGGACAGCTCATTGCACTTTTTGAGCGTGCCGTCGGTTTCTATGCCAGCCTGGTAAACATCAATGCGTATCATCAACCGGGTGTTGAAGCAGGTAAGCAAGCTGCCGCTAACGTTTTAAAAATCCAGCAACAAATCATTGATCACCTGAAATCAAATCGGGAAACTGCCAGGACGACGGACTCAATTGCTGCTAAGTTGGGTCTTGAAACACACCGGGAAATCATCTTTAAGCTACTCTATCGTTTATCACAGAATCATCGTCGAATAAGCATGATTCGGGTAAATCCGATTACTGATTCGGAATTTGTCTTTCGCTAGACGATTTTTAAAGCAAAGAAACTTTTCCATTAATGAACTATTTATCCCTTATCTTTCGAATTATGGCGATTCTTTCTGCCGGGATTGCATGCGCCCTTTACTTTTCGACGGCAGATAAAATTGAAGAAAAAGAAAGGCAACTATCTGAGATTAAAAACGAATTGCAGACGCTCATTGATAAGAATGAGACCATGAGCCTTGAATTCGATGATTTGCAAAAAAAATCGACTTTAGATTCTAAAATAGTCGAAGAGGCCAAAATCAAAGTCGAAGAAGTTAAGTCAGAATTAGTAGCTGAAATGCAGGAAAGTCAGCATCTACAGAGCAAACTAATAGAATCCGAGAGAAAGGTATCACAGCTCGAGGAGACGACTAAACGCTTACGCGAAGGATTACTCAGTGCGGAAAAAGTGTCTGCAACTTCTAGCCAGGAAGGTCTAATTGCGCAACTTAGTGACCGTATTGAGGAACTGACTAAAGCAAACGAAAAATTTAGAAACGATGCGATGGAACGAGAGGTGCCGCTTGCAGGCACTGTTTCTGGTAAGAGTTCTGACAGTTTAAACGATGAGGACCTGAATGAATTCAGCGCCCAAACCTTAACACTTTCTGAAGCTAGCGCCATTGAGGATAAGACAAGGATCGCCTCACTCAGTAAGGAGAATGGCATCATTGTGCTCAGCACAGATTCAGCGCTAAATTTGAAGCCAAATACAGTTGTAAAGCTGGTGAAAGACCTAAAAGTTCTAGCTCAAGTAGAAGTAATTAGCCTAAACGGCGCGCTTGCGATTGCTAATATACTTCCAGGTGCGAAACTGGAAGATATTTCTAAGGGCGATATTGTTAAGATTCTGCGCTAAACTCTCAATTAAGTAAAGTCATGATCAACCGCATCTACAAACTTCTTATCTTGTTAAGCATACTCGCTCATGCTGGCTGTTTTAATGCCAATCCGGATGATCAGGAGTTACCATGGTCACGACCTGCCGACTGGGAGGGTGGGGTACCCGGAATGGGCGGCTAAGTGAATTTGATATTATTTTCAAATGAATGAACACGGAACGCTTACGCTGGTCACGACCCCCATTGGTAACCTTTCCGACATCACAAAACGTTCAGTCGACACACTGCAGGAAGCAACGTTAATTACCTGTGAAGACACACGTGTAACCGGTAAATTACTTAGTAAGCTAGGGATAAAAACACGCGGCAGATTAGTTGCCTACCATGATAAAAACGAAATGGAGCTAGCTGATAACCTCGCCGATCAGATAGAAAACGGTGATGACATTGTGTTAGTTGCAGATGCTGGAACGCCAGCGATTAGTGATCCGGGATTTCGTCTGATACGCGAATGTCGCAAGCGTAACCTCAGAGTAACGACTACACCAGGACCCTGCGCCGCTATTGCTGCACTTTCTATTTCCGGACTTCCCAGCGATCAGTTTCTCTTCGCAGGATTTATTGCGCCAAAAAGCGCCTCGCGAAAACGATTTTTTGAGGCCCATAGAACGTCCGACTACACAGTAATCCTTTATGAGTCTTGTTATCGTATTGAAAAATTCTTAGCTGATTTGATTGCAATTTATGGCCCTGAGCGCTGCATCTGCGTTTGCCGGGAGCTGACAAAACTCCACGAAACCATTTTCGCCGGACCTGCACAACAGGTTTATGATAGGGTAGCCAGTGTAAGTTCAAAAGGTGAATTTGTAGTCTGCATTGCCAAAGAAAGCTTTGTTTTGTGAGTTTTATAAAAAACCCGTAGCCAACTGAAAAACCAAACTTCGAATTAGTACGACCTTGCAAAGATCACGCGCTTTCCAGGATTGCCCGTGAAGACGCAGGGAGTCTCTTCTTCTGCGGTCTCGTTGGGAATACACCGAACACTAACTTTATACTTTTTAGCAATTTCTTCTTCCAACTCGGGATCGCAACAAAATCCCATCGATGCAAAGCCGCCAGATTCGCCTGAAGCATTAAAGAATGCCTTAAATTCGTCTTCGCTGGCTATTTCCCGAGTGTTATCTTCACGGAACTTTTTGGCTCTGGAAAATAGCGCTTTTTGAATATCGTCCAGCAACGCGGCAATGTTGGCAATAAATACCTCACGCTTGTGACTTTCCTTATTTTTCGGAGCTTTGTCGCGGCGACCAACAAATACACTATCATTCTTTATATCGCGTGGCCCGATTTCAACACGGAGCGGAATACCTTTTTTGATCCAATTCCAGACTTTTTCGCCGCCACGCATATCACGGTCATCGAACTCGACCCTAACAGATTCTCCATTGTAATCCTGAGCTTCCAGCGCCTTCTTAAATTCATGACAATAGCCGAGCACCTCCGGACGTGAAACTTCATCTGGAGTCACTGGAATAATAACCACGTGCGCCGGAGCAATCTTAGGCGGTAAAACCAGTCCATCATCATCGGAATGTGTCATGATAAGGCCGCCGATCAAGCGTGTTGAAACACCCCAGGATGTAGTCCAAGCAAACTTCTCCGCACCTTCAGCGCTTAGGAATTTGATATTGCTGGACTTGGCAAAATTCTGTCCAAGAAAATGCGAAGTGCCTGCCTGCAGTGCCTTGCAGTCCTGCATCATTGCTTCGATTGCGTACGTCGCCTCAGCGCCGGGAAAGCGCTCAGCGGCAGTTTTTTCACCGGTAATTACCGGCATCGCCAAAACGTTTTCGGCAAAGTCAGCATACACCTCAAGCATTTGACGGGTTTCTTCAAGAGCCTCTTCGGCAGTTGCGTGTACAGTATGTCCCTCCTGCCATAGAAATTCAGCAGTTCGTAAAAAAAGGCGTGTGCGCATTTCCCAACGAACGACGTTTGCCCACTGGTTAATCAGCAAAGGCAAATCACGGTACGACTTTACCCACTTTGAAAAAAGCTCACCTATAATCGTCTCAGAAGTGGGGCGTACAATCAAGGGCTCTTCAAGCTTGCCCGCAGGCTGGAGAGCGCCATCCGAGTCCGCCTCCAAACGAGAATGTGTGACTACGGCACACTCCTTTGCAAATCCATCAACATGCTCTGCCTCTTTTTGCAGATAGCTCATTGGGATAAATAGCGGAAAGTAGGCATTCTTATGCCCAGTCTCCTTAAAGCGACGATCCAGATCTCGCTGGATATTTTCCCAAATTGCATAGCCCCATGGCTTAATAACCATACAGCCGCGCACTGGAGACGTCTCTGCCAGATCTGCCGCCTTAACGACTTGCTGATACCACTCCGGGTAATCCTCATCCCGTGTGGGCGTGATCGCATGTTTCGCTTGTTTTGCCATTAGGCAAAAACAAACGTATCCTATTAGGAATGGGCAATGACAAATGTTAAATTGCTCTTATTATTTAGGCGATTCAGTAATAATTATCTACCTCATCGTAAGTATCGCTTTCATCGTACACATTGTCGCTGTCGTAAGTATTGTTTTTGTAGCGGTGACCGCTATTATAAGTTCTTTCATTGTCGTGAGCAGTATTATTGTTGTAGGCGCCACTATCATTGTAACTATCCGTTTGGTATGTGTTGTCCGTGCCGTAGGCAGGATCATTTTTATAAATCCTACCACTATCATAGATGTTATCATTATTACCGAAGTCGCTGCTTTCGCGATTAGCACTGTTGTCCAAGTATGTTTTGCGTTCGTAATCGGTGTGACTGGTTTCAGTATTGCTTTCCTCCTCACTAGTTAATCCAAAACCAACAAATCGGGTAATCGGCTCAACGACCTTAGGGAAAAACTGTATTAGTCCGTAGCCAACAATCAATACTCCGATAAAAATCAGCAGTGTCTTGGCAAGACTCTCCACAAACTTCAGTATCAGGAGAAACAAAACCAGCACAACAAAGACGGCGGTTATGTTGTATAGAAACGTATCTTCCTGGAAGAATTCCATAATGCTTTATTATAAAATTACAGCAATCATCAAATCCGAGAAAGACAAATCAAAATAGCAAAAGCGCACGTTCACTATTTTGTCGGCAGTAACTCCTACAAACCAGCTTTTGGCCAAAGAACTCATTTAAAATCGTGCTCATCCGGTTCAGCAAATAACTGTAACTGTATGTTTATACCTGAATCTGTGAGATAATCTTTGGAGAGTCCATCTGGTCGATCTCGGGCCCTCAGTGAATTTCTGTTGGAATAAAATAGCGCCTTGGTGGATGTTTCTTGAAGAATACTGAATATATGGCTTTGAGTTTCTGTAAATGAATGCATCGTCTTCAAATCTCTTACACAAGGCCCGCACGGCTCTAATCGCTGGCAATGCGCAAGAAGCTGCTAAGTTTTACCGGAAATTAATCCGTGCGCAACCGGAGATGACAACAGCACTCCTGGAAGGAGCCCGGGCGTTCACTTTAAGCGGCAACTCTGACGCTGCTCGTAAAGCGCTCAAGACAGTCGAATCGATGAGTGGGCTTAACACTGAAATAAAAAGCCACATTGCCTCTGGTTATTTCAAACTGGGAGACTATGAGAAGGCCCACGACGTGCTTTCAGCCTATTGGGAAAAAGACCATGAAGTCACCATCGGTATGGCGCTTGTCGAAGTCTGTGAAAGGCTCAGGCGACTGGATACAGCACTGAGAATACTGGATGAGATAGACATAAAGCATCCGCGTGCTCCGCTAATGAAGGGGTTAATCCTGAAAAGTGAAAAAGACGTGGAAGGCGCCATTAAGGCACTATCACTTATCGAGTCTGGAGCGGTTAAGGATCCAGATTCGAAAACTCGTTACCGAACAGCTCTGGCTCTGGCGGAGTGTTATGAAGCAAAGGAACTCTACGAGAATGCCTGGAACAAAGTGATTGCAGCAAACGAAGCAATGCTGCCGTCAAAAGACAAGCTAGAGCAAATGGACCTGGAATATGCTCTGCATCAAGATGCCATGAAACGCTCTATGAAGAAGATGGTCTATCCACGACCAGACATGAAGCCACACCCACACTACCCGGTTCCATTACTGGTTGCCGGGCATCCTCGGTCGGGAACTTCAGTCGTCAGTGCACACCTTGCAAGAGAAATGAGGCGTGCAGATATCGATGAATTTCCCTCTTTTGTGCAGACACTCCAAAAACACAAATTGCAAAATAAGAATGCCGCCGAGATAACTCCGCGCGAATGCAAAGTGTTTCAGAAAGACTATGCTGAAGCAATCGCCAGGCTCTCGCCCAAGCTTTCAACCGGCGATCCTTTTATAGACAAAAATCCAGGTCATGAAGCCTATGCCTCCTACTGGTTAACTCTTTTCCCGGAAACGAAGATCTATCTAGTAAGACGAAATCCGCTGGATTGCCTGTTGAGCTGTTTATTTGTCTACCTTCCTTTGAATCAGTTTTCGCTTCAATTTCTGACACCGGAACGCGCCAGCAAATCAATTGAAGATAGCATCAACTTTCAGGAACAGCTTCTGGAAGCATTTCCGGAACAGATGGAAGTTATTCACTACGAAGATTTTATTAACCAACATCAGGGTGACGTACTGGATAAAAAAGAAGGAGAAGTGAGCGCCTTTCACTCTCCAAACTATGCCGTTGTCGAACAGGCAGTTCACCGTGGTAGTATCGAGCGCTTTCGAAACTACGAAGAGTTTCTGCCGTCTGAAATTGTCAGAAAATGGACTTCTTAGGAACGGGCAGAAATGCTGTTTTCAAGCCAGGCAGCTTCTCAAATGTGAATTGCCTCGCCGTAGACAGTGGCCGCTGCTTCCATCATTGCCTCACTCATCGTGGGGTGTGCATGTATCGTGTGATGGATTTCTTCAGCGGTTGCCTCTAGCTTCATTGCAAGTCCAAATTCTGCGATCATCTCTGTTGCGTCCGAACCAACAATATGAGCTCCAAGAATTTCACCGTACTTTTCGTCGACCAGCAGTTTTACGAAACCTTCTGATTCCATTGAAGCAACAGCCTTGCCGGATGCCTGAAATGGAAACTTGCCAACTTTATAGGAAACACCCTCGTTTTTGAGCTGCTTTTCTGTTTTACCGATAGAAGCAACCTGCGGCTGACAGTAGGTGCATCCCGGAAATTGCGAAACCCTTTGAGGTTTTTTTTCTCCAAAGATACCCTCCACTGCCTGAACCGCTTCAAAAGTGGCAACGTGCGCTAACCAAGGCGGTCCAATAATATCACCGGCAGCATAGATTCCTTTAACCGAGGATTCATAGTTATCGTCTACTTTTATGTAGCCACGATCCAACTCAAGCTCAACACTGTCGGCAAGCAGTTTGTCTGTGTTAGCAACCACTCCGATTGCAAGCAGCAACGATTCCGCAGAAACTGACTCCGTCCGGTCACCTTTGACCAGATCCATTTTCACCGATTTCTTGTTCACTTTGATGTTCTGCACATCAGTCGAAATTCTGCAATCAATCCCTTGTTTTTTAAACTCCCGGGCAACGACAGCGGAAGTTTCATGATCTTCGACCGGCAATATTTGATCCAGTCGTTCCACCAACGTAACTTTGGTGCCAAAGGCGTTTAGAAAGTAGGCAAACTCTGCGCCAATAGCACCTGCTCCGACAATGATGATTGATTTTGGCTGGTGCTTCATCTCAAGCGCTTGCCGCGAGGTCATCACGCGTTCACTATCAACTGCAATTTCTTCGATCTGACGTGGCTTACAGCCAGTTGCAACCAGGATTTTTTCTGTGGTGTAAGTCTTATTCTTGCCCTTACCTTCAGTGACTTCGACCGTCCCTAGAGCTGTGATTGTGCCGACTCCAGTGACATGCTCGACCTTGTTTTTCTTAAACAAGAATTCAATGCCTTTTGCCATCGTTCCAGCAACATTCCGAGAGCGCTGAATGATTTTGGTAAAGTCGTAACTCACATCCTTTACTGTTATCCCTAAATCATCAGAATGCTGCAACTTACTAAATAGCTCAGCGCTCTTTAGCAAAGCTTTTGAAGGTATGCATCCCCAGTTAAGGCAAGTCCCACCTGGACGTTCCTGCTCAATGCAGACAACTTTTTTACCAAGCTGTCCGGCACGAATTGCTGCTGCATAACCGGCGGGACCACCACCAATAACGACAAGATCGTATTTTGAATTTGCTGACATAAATATTAGAATAAATAATTCCGCGGCAAGCAGCGGAGTTATTGGCATTTAGTAGTTAGAGACTAAGAATTTAGGGTGAATGTCCTAAGGGACAAAGAATTAAATCTAGGTATTCAATTCAGTTAAGCAATTCTCTCAAACGTAAATGGAGATAAAACCCATCATTCTTCGGGAATGACCTTTTGCAGACTCCATCGACATCGTATTAATCTTCCCGAAAGTCTTGCGCTATAAATTTGAACGGTAGCCATAACGACCTCGCGCCGGATTGGCAGATACTCATTGTATGCTCTTTGATCTCGGTATCTTCAACACTACCCGTGCACGGCTGCTATTTTCCAGGCCATACCACATCAAAGCCGAAGTCCAAAAATGGCAAAAATAGAGCAATAATAGTAAGGCAACCATTGACTGGCAACTTACCAACGAAAAAGCCCGCATAAAGTTTCGCATTTTCAATTTTCCTTGCAACGCATAGCTCCAGCGAGCGATTTATGTGCCTCTACAGTGCGGTCGTTCGATATAAGCTGCGCGCTACGAAGTTTTACATGTTACAATGTACTAGTACTTGGTAGCTTAACGTCCACGGCGTATTTCAGAACCTTTGAATTGGATGCGAACGCGATAGATACGCTTGATACGCACGTTAATCTTAAAAGTTTTCGGGTCGACTGATTCGGGAACTTCCTCACGATTGAGGTCTACAGTAGCATGATAACCACGCTCGGAAAAGATATCGATCAACATTGCCAATGCATCGGGATCGTTAAAAACTTTGTTCTCAGTGTTTACAACTGCCATGCCTGAGATTGCATGACGCACGATGATGGGCATGAATTCTTTGCTAATCGTTTCTATCACTTGTTTGAACAGCTCTTTTTGATGTTGTTCGTAGGAGTCAAGACGGTCCACCAAATCCTGGCGTGCGTGAGCCCCCAACGCCCTGGCGATTGGGATGGATGAAATGTCGTCATAAGTAGCTTCATCCAGCTCCAAAGACCCCTGATAGCGCAACTCTTTATCGATGCGCTCACGAACTTCTTCAAGTGTTCCATGAGCATTGATAAAATGATAGAAAAATATCTCTCTCAAGTCTTTCAAGGCATCGTAGGTCTTTTCCTTGAAGGTTCGATAGCGGTTCAGTGCTGCATTTGGGTCGAGATCTGTCGAACGCACTTCCATCAGTTCGCCAACCCCAGACTCACGAACCTCTTCGTTATGTAATTGAGCTTGTCGTCCACGGTGTAATTGACGCTTAACACTCTCTTTTTCATCTACGAAAAGTACAACTATATGATAGTGCGGTTTCTTAAAAAATTCTTCACTTGGTGTCTGTGCATACTTACTGCGCAGAGCAGTGAGCTTATTGTAAAGTAACTTTACACATTCAACCTGAACTTTGGTTCTAGGAAAGCCATCGACAACCGCACCCGACTTATAGGTTGGTTGTAGAAGCTTACGCAATATAACCTCGATTACTTCGCGATCACCCACCAACATTCCAGCATCGATCTTTTTAAGCGCTTCCGGGCTCTTCAAAAGCTCGCTGACGACTAGCGGTGGCGCAGTCAAATCACGGAACTGCATGATAAAGTTCGTGTTGGTCCCTTTACCGGCACCCGGTGCACCGTTTAACCAAAAAATTTCTTTGGGAAAATGCAGACTTTCTTCACCAAATTCCCTTTTGAGCGTCCCCCAGACTGAATTGAATATAAACTGAGCGTCTTTAACCTCAAGATCGTCCAACTTTTTGTTTCCGCTAGCGCACTTGGTATCAACTGACAAGGAAGACATAATTCTTAAAGAAGTTTTAACTTAAAATCGCGAAAATGTTGGAAAAAACACTTTTATTCAAGAACCATCCGCCTAAGGGTGTGATTTTTTTGCAAGGTAGCTGTGGCAGGTGTGTCCTCGCACCACAACTGTTCTATCGCCCTGGCTCATGTGAAATACCGTTTCGACAGGCTCAAGGGTGTTCTGAGGCTGTGTCCCAAGAAGTTTAAGGTGTAACGATGCTGCTCTACTCAATGAAACCTTTACCTCGCAGCAAAATACCACCCACCCGCAAAATGAACGATTATTTGCGTGCCAAAACAGACGCCTGTGGAGATATGTTTTTGGGTAGGCAAATTCGTGCGGTGGCCGCTTCAAAATCTTCTTCACCTGAAAAAATATCAATCTCTAACCTTAGAAAATAGATGGGCAACTCCGACTTTATGTCTCCAAACAAACGCACTGCGTCTTTTTCGGTAGTTACAATCATGTCCAGTTTTGCATTGGCAGCCTTTTTGTAAAGATGTTTGATCTCTGAGCGCGTGAATCGATGGTGATCCAAAAAACGACGGTTATAGTGAATCTCTGCTCCAAAACTTTGCAGCATTTTTTCAAAACTTTCCGGGGATGCAATGCCACTAAATGCAGCAATGCGTGCTCCTTGAAGTATATCCAGCGAATGCCGTTGGCCATCTTCAATAGATTGCAGAAACTGTGGTTGATGAGCACATTCAATAATTTCAGCACGTGGATTATGCTCACGAATCAGCTCTAATAGGGCATTATCCTGTACGCCATCAGACTTGGTGAGAAAGATGTAGCTGGCACGAGAGATGTGTTTGATAGGTTCACGCAAAATTCCACGCGGCAACAAAGACTGGTTACCAAAAGGGTTAGTCTTATCGACCAATAGCAGATTCAATCGTCCCTTTAGCGGCAAGTATTGGAATCCATCATCTAAAATCAACGTGTCGCAACCAAAGTGTCGAATCGCAAACGAGCCCGACTTCACCCGATTCTTATCACAAATAACAACTACACCCGGCAAATTTCTGGCTAACATATAGGGCTCATCGCCAGCCACTTCAGAGTCGAGCAATACTTTCTTGCCGTCGCTGACAACTTTTGGTGGCGCTTCTTCACCATGGGTCAACTTACGCCAGATTTTTTTGATCAAAGGCTCTCGCTTACTTTTGTAGCCTCGGCTCAAAATTGCTACCTTACGACCACGCTCATTCAAAGTTCGGGCAAACTTTTCCACAATAGGGGTTTTTCCAGTTCCACCAACGGTTAGATTGCCAACAACCACTACCAGACACCCCAAAGGTTTATTACGGAGAATACGATGCTCGTAAAGATAAAGCCGCAAACGAACGATGAAGCTATATATATAAGATAACAGATTCAAAAACACAGCATACCACTCGGCAGCTTTCCCCTGCCGTCGATCATAAATAACATCTACGGTAAACTGGGCAAAAGCGTCTGCCTTTTGCATAAGCTTCTCACGAAGTTGACGAAACATGAAAGTGAATAGTGTTTTACTGAAAGAAAAGATACCACAAAACCAGAAACAGCATTGACGCCAGATTTATTCGTCTTTTTTACCATTTCTCATATTCTAGAATATCAAATTTGCTACAGATTCACTTTACTAACAGTCCTTTGCAAAACTCCTGAGGTTTGCTTTTGAAGCCTTCTTGGAATCATCCCACATATGAAATATTTAATCATTGCTGAAAAACCCTCCGTCGCGACCGACCTGTCAAAAGCGCTTGCGAAACGACTGGGTAAGTTTTCCAAAAAAGGAAAATCTCGCGACGCCCAATACTTTGAAAGTGAAAATGCTGCCATTACTTCGGCAGTAGGCCATTTGGTAGAACTAAAAATGCCCACGGGAGAAAATGGCAAAAACCTCCCTTGGAATTTCAAGGTGCTTCCGGCCATTCCTCAAAAATTCGAGTTGCAGCCAATTGAGCGAACTGAAAATCGTTTGAGACATGTTTTGGGTCTGGCTCGTAAAAAAGAATTCGATGTGCTTATCAATGCCTGTGACGCCGGCCGCGAAGGTGAGCTTATCTTCCAGTATATAACAGAAATTGGCAAAATTCAGAAACCCGTAAAGCGCCTCTGGATGCGCTCTATGACTAACGAGGCTATCGTTGAAGCCTGGGACAAACTAATTGACGGTGAACAAATGTCAGATCTGGCAGATGCCGCAAAATGCCGTTCTGAAGCAGACTGGCTCGTAGGGCTGAATTCTACGCGTGCGCTCACTTGCTTCCGCTCTCGACACGGCGGCTTTAACATTACTGCAGCAGGCCGCGTACAAACACCGACTCTAGCAATCCTTGCTACACGAGAACGCGAGATCGAAGCTTTTGAGCCGGAAGATTATTTTGAGGTACACGCTGACTTTGCAGTCGATAAAGGAAGCTACTTAGGCAAGTGGATTGATCCGGCATTCAAAAAAAGTCCTGAGCAACCACATGGCCGTGCTGAACGCATCTGGGACAAATCCCATGCCGAAATCATACATCAGCGATGTCAGAATAAAAGCGGCACAGTCAGCGAAGAGATAAAACCCTCCCGGCAGATTGCGCCACTTCTTTACGATTTGACGACACTTCAACGCGAAGCGCCATTCACCGCGAAAAACACACTTGGGATTACCCAGGCTCTCTATGAACGCCATAAAATGGTCACCTACCCGAGAACAGATTCCCGCTACCTTCCGGAGGACTACATGGGCAAGGTTCACGAAACGATTCAAGCGTTGGCAAGCAGTAACCTACCAGTTTCAAAGTGGGCCACAGATGCCATCGATAAAAAACGCATCCAATTTTCCAAGCGTATATTCAATAATGCCAAAGTGTCCGACCACTTCGCAATCATCCCTACTGGCCGCGTCGTAAAACTCTCTGACCAGGAAGCTAAGGTTTACGACATGATTGTTAAACGTTTCATCGCGGCCTTTTTTCCACCGGCAGAATTTCAAAATACCCGCCGCCTGACAACGATTCAGCACGGTGGTGATACAGACACATTCTTGAGCACTGGAAAGACCCTCGTCAATCCCGGCTATCTTTCGGTATATGGGCGCGTCGCCGGAGTTGCCGCCGAAAAAGACGAGCTCGTCGCCGTCAATGAAGGTGAAACCGCTCAGGCTCAAAAAGTTGAACTGCTCGACAAAGAAACAACACCGCCGCCGCGTTACACTGAATCAACACTTTTATCTGTAATGGAGGGGGCTGGAAAGCTTATCGACGATGATGAACAACGTGAAGCTATGAGAGAACGCGGGCTTGGGACGCCGGCAACCCGAGCAGCGATTATCGAAGGTCTGCTACGCCAGAAATATATCGCCCGCGAAGGACGAGAGCTCAATGTAACCGGAAAGGGCCTACGCCTGATTGAGCTCTGTGAAGAAATAAATATTAATCAGCTTACCTCGCCCTCGATGACTGGTGATTGGGAGGCAAAACTTAACAAAATGGAACGTGGCAAAATCGGCCGCAAAGCATTTATGCGCGAGATCGTTGCGTTTACCAAGGATGTTGTCAGCAAAACACACGGCTACATGGAAAAGATGGTCAGCCGTTCCTTTCCGGATCTCAATGCGCCATGCCCCAATTGCGGAACCGAGCCTTTGAGACAAACGGACGCAACGTACGAATGCACAGCTGAATCCTGCAATTTTCGGATTTCAAAACACATCGCTGGACGTGGACTTAGCGAAGCAGAAGCCATTAAACTATTTACCACCCGCAAGTTGCCTGAAAAAGAAGGATTCGTCTCGCGATTTAATAAGCCCTTCAGCGCCGGACTCGAACTAGTGCAAGCTGTCTCTAAAACTGGCAAACTCGGAAAGTGGAAAACGAACTTTGTATTTGATAGCGATTTGGATTTAGCGGGAGATATCGAGAATAAGCGACTTATTAAGCCGGTCACGCTTCAAAATGGGGAGCAGGTGAATTTATACGATACTGACAAAGCCTATCTTCTGCCTGATTTCAAACCAGAAGGCTCTCCAGAAGGATTTCGCCTTGGCAAATTAATTCTCAATAAAAAGCTCGAGCCAGATGCTGTTGAAACTTTGCTGACCGAAGGTAAAACACCGCTGCTAAAAGGATTCATATCCAAACGCACTAAGCGTCCGTTTAGCGCTCATCTGACACTCGACTTTGACAAGGGTAAGATTGGCTTTGAGTTCGAACCACGCCCCGCCAAAAAAACAGCGAATAAGAAATAACCGCATCGATCATTCAGTCAAAAACTCGCAAATCTCCGGCTTAAATAAAAATGAAACCCACTACCAAACCGAATCGTCCCCACTTTTCATCCGGACCCTGTGCCAAACGTCCGGGCTGGTCACTGGAAGCCTTAAATGAAGCCTGTGTTGGCCGTTCGCATCGATCGAAACCGGCTAAAGCAAAGTTGCAGGAAGTGATTGACCGTTCGGCATCTATTCTTGGCCTGCCGGACGATTATATCTGTGGTATTGTCCCTGCCTCGGACACAGGAGCAATAGAAATGGCAATGTGGTCATTACTCGGCGCACGCGGTGTAGAAATGTGCGCGTGGGAATCCTTTGGCTCTGCCTGGGTAACCGACGTAATTAAGCAGTTAAATCTGAAATCCATTACTCGACACGAAGCAGATTATGGAAAACTTCCGGATCTTTCTAAGGTCAACTTCGACAATGACGTAGTATTTACCTACAACGGTACGACCTCCGGTGTCAAAGTCCCCAATACCGACTGGATCCCCGATGACCGTAAAGGCCTAACCCTTTGTGATGCGACGTCTGCCGTTTTTGCGATGAATATGGATTACAGCAAGCTCGATGTAATTACCTGGTCCTGGCAAAAAGTTATGGGCGGCGAAGGGGCACACGGCATGTTGGTGTTGAGCCCACGGGCAATTGAACGTCTGGAAACTTACACTCCATCGTGGCCTTTGCCTAAGATTTTCCGTCTGACCAAAGGCGGAAAATTGATTAACGGCATTTTCAGTGGAGCCACAATTAACACCATATCCATGCTGTGCGTCGAAGATGCATTGGATGGATTAAAGTGGGCTGAAAATATTGGCGGCCTGCCTGAGTTGATTAAACGCTCCGAAACGAACTTGGCTAAGATTGCGAGCTGGAGCGAGAAAACAGACTGGGTTGAGTTCCTTGCTCAAGACCCCAAAACAATCTCCAATACATCCATTTGCCTGAAAATAACTGCCGACTGGTATCAAGCTCTTCCGGCAGATGAACAAGCAGCCAAAGCAAAACAAATCGTCGCACTACTTGAAAAAGAAGATGTCGCTCTGGACTTTGGCAGTTATCGTGACGCGCCTGCGGGACTTCGTATCTGGGGAGGCGCCACGGTCGAAACTGCAGATATCGAAGCGCTGCTGCCATGGCTTGATTGGGCCTTTGCAGAAATTGATAAGTCCTGAATTTTATAACTATTCAACAAAAAACCTTGTATTTGATGTAAGTTCATAAATAAGAATAAATTATGTAATTTTAAGCGCAAAGCCCGTAGGCATGCTGAAAGTTAAAATAATCACATTTCTGCTTTACTTAAAGGGGCTCAATCACTCAGTACCTTAGGAAATCTTCTGGTTTAGATAAAGGCATTGCAGGTGATTCCGATTAAAAAACAAGTGAACTTCCGTTTTAACCTATACTTCTTTTTTCTTGTTTTAGACCTCTTTTGAAGGATATGACTACAAAACAGCAGATGATGTCGCTGCTGCATCAAGCAGAATTCACCTAATACAAAGAACTTTAAAAAGATTACACTATGGCCTTCACACCAAGCAAAGATCAGAGACGCCGCGATCGAGAGCAGAGGAAAAGAGATAAGCGTTTGGCTCGCGAAGCTGCGAAAGCTGAACAACTCGCAGCTAAGAAGGCTGCCGAGGAAGCCATTAAGAAAAACGAAGCAGAGATCACAGCGAAACAGGAAGCTGATTTTGAGGCCGAGCTAGCAGCAGAGGCCGCAGCTTCGGTATGATCCAAGGACATCGGGAGCATATCTCTGCACGGATCGGATTCAAATGCACATAATGCAATCCACTGGTTCGTTCGATCCGTAGACTTCGTGCCATAGTGTGCACTTCTGTTGTGCGGAATGGTCCGTTTTTAGCCCTCAGGTATTTTTTTCGACTCTCATCGGAATAGAGCTGAATAGCTATGTTTCGTACTTTATCAGCTTACAAATAGTTTGCATGTATAGTCCATTTTCAGAAGAAAACGTCCGAATCATTATTGATAAGCAATTAGCCAAAGCTGGCTGGAGAATTGAGGATTTTTAGTTAGCCAAGATGTCGCCTTGCAAATGGGCACCTTAGATTCTTGTGTTCTAAGCACTTTCATAAGCTTCGCAGTATGAGCACAAGATAAACTACCGCCCGGATCAGTAATTACCCTGGAACTCCTCGGCATCTGGGAACAACTCAACAACTCCGATTTTAATCCCGTCGAATTCGACGGGATTAAAAAACAGGCTGGACTGAACAGCTTCACCCTCACCCCAAAGCAATGGATTTAGAAAACTGTTGCTATCGGGATTGTTTCCAAGGCAGGGCGATACGGTGGCACCTATGCACATAAAGATCGCCTTCGAATTCGCATTCTGGATCTCCGTCGAATTTAAGCTCTACCTGATTAAGGAATTTCAGCGTCTTAAAGATGATGAAAATGATCGTCTACAGTTAGAGTGGAACCTCCAGTACACCCTCTCGAAGATTAACTACCGGATTCACCCCGACGCGATCAAAGACACCCTTATCCCCAAAGCTGTAACGAAGGCACAGTCGGGCCAGCTCTACGCCAGCGAAGCCGACCTGCTTAATGTCGCTCTTTTCGGGCAAAACTGCCAAAGAATGGCGCGAGGCACACCCCGACGCTAAAGGCAACATCCGCGATCATGCCCCCATTGAGCAACTCGTTGTCCTGACAAATCTGGAAAGCCTTAATTGAGCATGGATACGGGTAGGCATGCGGCGGAAAAAATCGGCGCTTGCGTGTTTCCGATTGAGAGCTGTTCTCCCGGATCGCTCATTAGCTCATGTGATTTCTTGATGACCTTGCCATTTAACTGAATACGTCCCTTGGCAAACCACTCTTTCAGGCGTTTGCGCGGACTATCCGGATAGCGCCGACTAAGCCATTCCAATACCGACTTTTCTTCTGAGTGCGCTTCGTCTTCCAACATGATCGGATTCTCGGGCCACGAAGAATAAAAATCAATCTTCAAGCAAACAGATTCGATGAGAGTCCCTCTTTCAAATAATCCTTATAGTGTATAGCCGTATTTCCCTGCTGCGCCAAAGGATAGGGGAGCGTATAGGCCTCATCAGCATCGATTATTCCTAATGTTTTTATCTGGTAGTTACTTCACTTCAGGCCCCTTTTTCCTTACTTTACAAGTATGAATGAGTTCATGCTATCCCGCATTCAATTTGCGGCCAACATCTCGTTTCATATTCTCTTCCCAACGATCACCATCGCGTTGGGCTGGGTACTGCTCTTTTTCAAGCTGCGCTATCGATCCACCGGTGATGCAAAGTGGATGGAGCTTTATTTCTATTTCACCAAAGTCTTTGCCCTGACTTTCAGCATTGGTGTTGTCAGTGGCGTAACGATGTCGTTCCAATTTGGCACGAATTGGCCAGGCTACATGAATACAGTTGGCAATATCGCAGGTCCTTTGCTTGCCTACGAAGTGCTGACCGCATTTTTTCTGGAAGCCACTTTTCTCGGAATTATGCTCTACGGCTTCCGCCGTGTGCCGGGCTGGTTACATACCTTAGCGACACTACTGGTCGCGTTTGGAACCACGCTCTCTGCGTTCTGGATTCTGGCGCTCAATAGTTGGATGCACACTCCAGCAGGCCACGTCATGATTGATGGGGTCGCACACGCAGATAGCTGGTGGGACATTGTTTTTAATCCCTCGATGCCGTACCGACTGATGCACACACTGATCGCCTCCGGCCTAACCGTCGCCTTTCTGATCTCCGGGCTGCTCGCTTATCGTATGCTTAAAGGTGACCAGCGCCCTGCCGTGCGTAGTGGACTATGTTGCAGCCTCGTCCTAGCAGCCGTACTCGGGCCACTTCAAGCATTCGTCGGCGATGCACATGGCATCAACACGCGAGATCATCAGCCACAAAAACTCGCCGCATTCGAAGGTCTTTGGGAGAGTGGTGATGGTGTGCCACTGGTGCTATTCGCACTCCCCGACGAAACAACACGCGAAAATCGAATGGAGATCGCTATCCCTAAGCTCGGCAGTTTCATCGTAACGCGTGATCCGAACGGTCACGTGCGCGGACTCAATGAATTTGTCGACGAACACCCTCCGGTAGCGCCGGTCTTCTGGGGCTTCCGCATCATGGTTGGCACGGGTGTGCTCATGATCGCGG
>CAZUYZ010000221.1:0-33516 GCA_964624365.1 uncultured Puniceicoccaceae bacterium | reverse complement strand
ATGCAGCTTTGGCAAAAGATCTTTCAGTAAAATTGATTACAGTTGATAAAAAACTGCTAAGGGAAGCTTCTTTCGTCGCAGTTGGGTTGGAAGATTTTGTTTAACTCAAGCGAAACGAGGGTTAAAAAGGGGCAGAGGGTTAAAAAGGGGCATGTGTTAAGTTTATAATTAAGGCTTGATAATCGTCTTTTTGATCTTCCCCTGTGGTGAAAAACTTACCTACATTTTGACTTACTGCCTGCGGGATACCCATATTCAGCCTTTCGGTTATCCACTAAAATAACTTCGCAGACTCAGTTGCGTCTTTAACCCGAATTTTTTATTTAGTTCTTATTTGACAAAGTGCTATCATTGCTATCAAATAGGTGAGTGAATCAATTATTAGTTAGGAAAATCGACCCACATACTGTGCAACAGTTGAAGGCACGCGCACATGCACATGGGGTTTCTACAGAGGAAGAACACCGTCGCATTCTACAGGAGGCCTTGAGCCGACCAGACAAAGCGAGACCTTCACTCATTGAGTACCTAAGCGTAACTGAAGTCGCTCCCAAGTTTGAGTTGGATATTACTCGCTCAACTGAAACAGAAAAGCGTAACACTGGTCTTTGATGCCCTATTTACTAGATACAAACATCCTTAGCGAACTACGCAAAGGCAGGCACTGTGACCCGAACGTGTTAAAATGGGCAAAATCAACAACAAGTGATCGCCACTACATCAGTGTGCTTTCGCTCGGAGAAATCCGAAAAGGGATTGAATTATTGAGAAGAAAATCACCCGAGCAGTGTTTTGCATTTGAAAACTGGCTCATGACGCTTCGAACAGAATACGAGGCCGATATTTTAACTGTGACGGACAGGATAAGCGATCAATGGGGTCAAATGATGGCAAAACAAACGAGACCCGTAATTGATAGCTTACTCGCTGCAACCGCACTCACACATAAACTCACAATGGTGACCCGTAATGTAAATGATTTCAAAAATACAGGCATTGAAGTGGTTGATCCATTTCAACCCGAATGATGGGTCTTTGGATCTTGAGTGAAACGGGCGTGAGTTAAAATCCGTATAATTGCTACATGAAATCTTTTCAAAAAAACAAGTAATGGGAAGCTCGTCATACCAAGCTGTGGAAGGGTGGATTTATTTTTAGCCGCAGATTGGCGGGTAACCTAGTCAGCTATTTCAAGCGATTGCCCTGTTCATTATACCAACTTGGCATAAAAACAATTGTGCAAATTATGTAAACTTTTTATTTTCCCGCTTAAACATAAGGCTTAAGATAACTAAATGAAAGCGATGCCCTCAAGAGCCCTACTCTCCGCAGCAAGCTGCAGGGTATTCTTCAAAGAATAAAAATACCGTGAATCCAAGAACCACAGGTATGTATTACCATTGATATAGATCTTTTCTGCTATGCACTTCAACTTGTCGCTAGAAGCCTCTTTTTGATTCTTGAAAAATGAAACCTAAGTGTTCATTTTTCAATGAAAATGAAAGAAATCATTCCAAGAGAATCTCAAACAAGGGCAATACGAGCAGCCCTTGAGCGAAGTCCAATTGTAGCCATTTTAGGCCCAAGGCAGTGTGGGAAAACTACTCTAGCCAGAATGATTTGCAATGAATTATCCGGTCACTATTTTGATTTGGAGCATCCGGTTTCAATTGCTCGGCTCGAGGAGCCACTGACTACTCTTGAAAAGCTGACTGGTTTGATCGTGATCGACGAAATCCAAAGAAAACCGGGACTTTTTGAGTTGTTGCGTGTACTGGCTGATCAGAGAGCAAGTACCGCAACGTTCTTAATTCTTGGCAGTGCTTCTATTGAACTGGTAAAATTGGCCTCCGAAAGCCTTGCAGGGAGAATCACTTTCATCGACCTACACGGTTTCGACCTAACCGAAGTAGGCGCTGAAGAAATTCTAAAACTGTGGATCCGTGGTGGATTCCCGGATATTTTCTGCAGTAAAGATGAAGCTTCCAGTCTAGCCAAACGTAATGATTTTATTCGCACATTTCTTGAGAGGGACATTCCACAACTGGGCATTTCAATTCCGTCAGAACAGTTAAGGCGATTTTGGACGATGGTCGCTCATACACATGGTGGAATTTGGAAAGGCACAGACATCGCCAGTTCACTGGGCGCTTCACATACCACAATGAGGCGCTATCTTGATATTCTTACGGGCACTTTCATGGTTCGACAACTTGCCCCATGGTTTGAGAATGCGGGAAAACGAATCGTCAAGTCGCCCAAAGTGTATATTCGTGACACTGGTATTTTGCATGCATTGCTCAACATACCCGATATGGCATCGCTCCAAGGACACCCAAAACTGGGAAGCTCATGGGAGGGCTTTGCCATTGAGTTGATTATTCGCCATTTTAATGCAGAAAAAGATGCGTTTTTCTGGGCGACCCACGCAGGCGCTGAACTCGATCTATTTTTAATTAGAAACAATAAACGCCTTGGATTTGAGATAAAATACAGCGATGCCCCAACTACAACAAAGTCCATGCATATCGTTATCGAAGACCTAAAACTCGACCATCTTTATATTATCTACCCGGGTTCAGAGTCTTACAATTTGGGTGATACTATAACCGTCATCCCACTCCAAAGCATTAATCATCTTTGAACCCGAATTATGCAGGTATGCGTTCAATCAAGTAGAAAGTTGAATATTTTTATCCTGCCCCCAATAAACTCCTCACATGGTAAAACCCAAACATCCGTTTGTCACATGGCCGTGTATCTCCGCTATGCCGCCTGCTTAACAACCAACACACAAGAGAATATGATCCGATCTGAAAAAGCTAATTCCCAGCTAGACACTAATTGTACTGAGATGAGTTGTAGAATTACACAGTTGAAATCCCCAAGGATTATCTCACGGATTCAGGTTCATGTAAAATGCCTGGGTGAACTTCCGTTTTAAGCAAAGCAAAAATGCCAGGGCACAAAAAAACCACTGCATTTCGCAGTGGTTTTTTTGTGCCTTTAAGAAATATGTCCTATCGGCGACGGGAAAATTTATTCTGAAATTTCTCAACACGACCAGCACTATCTACAAATCGTTTTTCGCCAGTAAACGCGGGATGAGAGTCAGCGGTAATATCCCGAATCACAACCTGATATTCAACACCATCAATCGTCTCAGTTTTACTACTCCGCATAGTTGAAACAGTAAAGTATTTCTTGCCGCTTGACACATCGACGAAGGCAACCGGGTTAAGTTTAGGATGGATGTCCGTTTTCACAGTAAAGTCTTGATGATATAGAATTAGCCCTGACGTGCTTTGAAGCGTGGGTTTGTTTTACAAATTACATATACACGTCCTTTGCGCCGTACAACCTGGCAATCTGGATGGCGAAACTTAATAGACCGAAGCGATGATACTACTTTCATAGGAGATTTTGAAAAAGAGAAAGAAAATTTGCTTGTTGAACAAAACTGTCAAGAGGAAATGTAAAATTCCATAAATCCATCCACGGTATTTTTATTTACAGAGCCTAAGCCATGGACTCGAACGGGAAAATAAGTATCCTCGGGGCAAGCCCCGAGATATTTGAAATTAGAAATCACAGATTTGAAATTTATAAACGAAGCAAGCTTCGAGGTATTCATCATCCTGTAGCGAATAAAAAGTTTACACAATTTGCCCAATTATTTTTGCGTCAAAGTGATACGATAGATCAAAACACTGATCTTCTGGAGGAGGAATTTGCCGGATATCGTGAATATGGCAAGCTAAAGAAACACTGGACTAAGCCACTGAACCGCAATGCCTGTGTGATTCTCACCGGTATGGACGTGCCGGTCAAACATCAGGCAGGACTCAACCTGCAAACACCCGAACGTGACCTACCTCTAAAAGCTCCGAAAGTACAGTCCCTGCGCAGCTGTGTAATGGAGAACATGAAAGCGATCTGTAGTACTTGGAACTTGTTCGTAATTTTTTGTGGAAGGCAGCTTGCTATCACATTGAAGCATCTTAATCGGACAGCTGTGATAAAAATTCATACCCAAAAAGATATAGATTGATTTCCAAGCTAAAGAATTCATGCTATAGCAATAAACCATCAATCGTCATATGAGTAATACTAATTTCGATTCTTCCGAGAACCACTGGGATGAATTCCCAGAAGAGAATAGCTGGAATGAGCATCAATGGCGAAAGTACCTAAATAATTCAAATAATGATATTGAGCACTTTCTCAGCATCTACGAAACACTGAAAGATGAACCATCTCATTTTGACGAGATTGCAAATCAGATGGGCTGGGATGCCGAGGATATTTCTCTTACTGATGAATTTGGTTTTGATGAAGCTGAAGAAGATTCTGATGAGGACTTTGATGATGAAGAAACGACGCCTTACACGCCACTCAGCCACCCTGTCGTTGTAATTACGCATGCACTTTACGGTTCGCTGCGACAAATCTGGGAAAACTACGTTGATCAAAACGGAAGTTACGCATCTCCTCAACTTTGCTGGCAATATGCAGATAGCCTGCATCAAGCGGAAATTAATGTTATGCTGGCCGTCCATGCAATTGACCTTGGCGATTACGGGCTCACTATTTGTCATCTAAAAAATAGTTTAAGCGCCCTGAACAAAACATTGTCGTTGCTCGATCAAATTGCTCACCCGGATGAAGACTTTCTGACTACTTTTCGTCAGGATATTAAAGTCCGACTCTTCGATCTACGTGAGTTGTGGCTCCGTGTCATGGATGACTGTCGGACCGAGTATAATCGTCGTATTGACGACGATTCCGAGTAGCTTGCGACGAATACTAAACATCAGGAATGTGTTTTCTGTTTCGAGCTAAAGACGCAAATGAATCCTCGCGCTTTGAAATCAAAGATATCGGTACACGACTGGGGCCGCACACTTTACGAAGATGCTTTAGATAGGCAAAAAGCGTTCGTCGATCAACGAATTAACGGATTGATTGGTAATACACTCGTCTTCACTGAGCACGAGCCCGTTTACACAGTCGGTCGCCGAAAAAATGCAGACCAGCATCTAATCTGGGATTCGTCCAGAATGAACGCAGAGGGGATTAATTTTATCCGCACAAATCGCGGAGGCGATATTACTTACCACGGCCCCGGACAAATCGTTGGTTATTCCATTATATCACTTGCTGAGAAACGTGACTTGCATGCATATCTGCGAAATCTGGAAGAGGTGGTAATCCGAACACTAGCTACCTTTGGCATCAATGCGAAACGGCGCCCCGGAAAGACAGGCATTTGGCTGGACACGCGTAAGATCTGCGCAATCGGTATTGCCCTGAAAAAATGGGTAACTTACCATGGTTTTGCACTCAACCTGAACCCAAACCTAAATCACTTTGCTGGTATCATTCCATGCGGTATAACTCAAGGTTCTGTGACCTCACTCTATAAAGAGTTGGATAGAACCACGGAACCTGAAATAGTTAAAAGACGTTTGGTAGTTGAGTTTGAAAACATTTTTGGAAATAGTGACTGGTTCTATGAATAAGCGTAAACCAGAATGGCTAAGGGCCAAGCTACCAACCAGCAACGAATATAAGGTTGTAAGAGAGATTGTAGACACTCACGACTTACATACCGTTTGCAAAAGCGCACAATGCCCGAACATGGGCGAATGTTGGTCGCGTGGTACGGCGACCGTGATGATCCTTGGCAATATATGTACGCGTTCTTGCTCGTTCTGCGCCATTCAAACAGGCAGACCAAGTGGACTGGATATTGGAGAACCCGCACGGGTTGCGGAATCTATTGCGAAGATGGACTTAAAGCATGCTGTTATCACCTCAGTTGCGCGCGATGATCTCAAAGATGGAGGCGCCTCGGTGTGGGCAGCGACAATTCGTGCAATACAATACCGCACTCCAGAATGTGCAATTGAAGTACTCACAGCTGATTTTCGTGGACAACAGGAATATCTGGATATCGTTTTGGATGCCTGCCCCGATATTTTTAACCACAATATGGAGACTGTTAAGCGCCTGCAGCGGCCTGTCCGTAAAACGGCGCGTTACGATCGCTCACTTTGGGTACTTAAGCATGCAAAATCGCGCGACTTCACAACTAAGTCAGGCATCATGCTCGGCATTGGTGAAAAAGAAGAGGAGATCGAAGAAGTCCTCAATGACATGAAAGCTGCGGGCGTCGACATTCTAACGATTGGTCAGTATCTTCAGCCCAGTCAGAAGCATGCGCCGATCGATCGATGGGTTACGCCGGAAGAATTTGCAAAATGGAAACAATATGCGCTCGATATTGGGTTCGGCGCCTGTGAATCAGGGCCACTAGTAAGATCCTCCTATCACGCTGAAGAACAATCAGCTCAGTTTGACGTGCTTGCACGCAGAAAAACACTTCTTGCGGAGCAAAAAAGTAGAAAGTATATACCTATTGCTCCGGCAGTTTAAACGCACAAAAGGCTTTAAAAGCCAGGAGTTGGGAATTTAGTTTGGGTTATATCCAATCTTCACCATTTGCTTTTAGCGCGTTAGCCAATTTTTTTGCAAAAAATGGACCTTGGTATACAAATCCAGTATACAACTGCACCATCGAGGCGCCGGCATCTATTTTTTCACCGGCAGATTTGACTGAATCTATACCACCGACGCCAATAATCGGCAGCTTTCCATTGGTAGACCGGTAAATGTAGTTGATTACCTTACTAGAAAGGCGACTCAGGTGCTCGCCACCGCTCATGCCACCCTTTTCAGTGGATGAAAACCCGTTTGGACGACTTACCGTGGTGTTGGTTGCGATTACTCCATCATAATTTAGGCTGAGTAAAACTTCCAGAATTTGATCAATCTCAACAAAACTAAGGTCTGGGGAAATTTTCAGTAATAAAGGATGTGGCTTATGGCCCAACTTCTTAGCGTAGCTTTGATTTTCTTCACGTAACGTAGATAGCAGATCGTACAAATAGTCCTTTGACTGCAAATCGCGTAGCCCGGGAGTGTTTGGGCTGCTTATGTTTATCGTAAAATAGTCAGCTTGATCTGCGAGCGTAAGGAAAGCCGAACGATAATCATCGACCGCTTGATCCAGCGGTGTGTCTTTTGCTTTTCCAATATTAATGCCAACTGGTATACCGCGTTTGTTTTTGGGATAATGTTTGGACAAAGACTGAAGCATCGCCTCAGCGCCTTTATTGTTAAATCCCATGCGATTAATCAATGCGGCTTGCTCCGGATGGCGGAACAATCTAGGTTTTGGATTACCAGGCTGCTCGTTGGGTGTCACGGTGCCAACTTCCACATGTCCAAATCCAAGCGCCTCCATTGCCCTCGGGAATTCACCATCTTTGTCCATGCCAGCTGCCAGCCCAATACGATTTGGAAACTCAAGTCCAAACAATCGCACCGGATTTTCTTCACGCACTTGATTATAATTTCGTATCAGCGCACATAATGGCGGCATGTTATTTAAGGCTATCAACAGCGCACGACCTTTATCATGGGCTCGTTCGGGCTCCATATTAAAGAGAATCGGTCGAATAATTTTTTCGTAAACGTAGCCCATAGCGAATATATTTCTAGGAGTAGGATTGAATATGATTGAGTTTGAAAAGCACGATACCAAACAAAAAAAGATATTATTTGAATTTTTTGACACTAAGCACTTTACAAATGAAATAAGCCGGATTTAACCCCTTGTGTTATTTTTCACAAAACAGCTAAATAGCTTTAAATTTAAATCTTAAATAAATCATCTAGATTCCAAAGTATGCCTAAAACAAGCGCAAAACTTACTTGGTGCAAAGCTCGCATCGGAGAAGAAATGAATTGGTGGGTTCAGGAGGTGAGCGACCCGATCAACTGGGACACTGACGGCCTTGGGATTATCGATCCCCGCCAATTCCAGTACATCCTTGATCTCATTGAACCCCTTAATGAGTATGGCTTGCGGACTGAGATCGTCGACGAAGCATTTTTCCCTTTTGGAATAGAAAAGGTCGATAAAGATAAAACAGTACTGCTTAAACGTTTTTCCGACAGTATTTTTCAGAGCGAGGATCCGCTCTTTGCACTACCGGATGTAATGAATGAAGAAAAAGGGCCCTACGCAGATTTTCTCGACCACGTTACCCGGTTACGTGTAAAGATGCTAAACGATTCGATCGACTTTGCCCAAAAACTTACAATTGAGGAGCTGGAAGAGGAAATCAGGGAATCCCAAAACGATGCTTTTCTTGAAGGACGCGTAACCCATTTCTTCAGCGAGATAACAGCTATACTTGAGTACGTTCCGGAAGGATTCGAGCTTGATGGAGAAGGAGGAAAAACTGCAAAGTCTGAAGACGAAGAACTCGGAGACGATCTGATCGAAGGTGAAGATCCAACCGAAGGTGAAGAAAAACTTGAGGCAGATGAAACGATGAAGTGGGACGACGAGGAAGAGGAGGAGGAAATCTACGACGCCTGATTTTTGGACTCTCTAATGTTGTATACTCATTTCTACGGCAACCAGGGATAGTCTCGATATTTTGGCTTACGTTTTTCATTCCACGCTTTACGCCCCTCCTCACCTTCTTCAGTGAGATAGTATAATAAGGTCGCGTTGCCAGCAAGTTCCTGAAGACCTTGTTGTCCGTCGACATCTGCATTAAATGCAGCTTTTAAGCAGCGAATGGATAGTGGACTATGGTTCAAGATTTCCTGCGCCCACTGCTCACCCTCTGCTTCAAGTTGTTCGTAGGGTACAACTTTATTGACCAAGCCCATATCCAGAGCATCCTCGGCAGAATATTGACGACACAGGTACCAAATCTCACGCGCTTTTTTCTGACCGACAATTCGCGCCAAATAACTGGAGCCGAAGCCACCGTCAAAACTGCCAACCTTTGGTCCGGTCTGTCCAAACACCGCGTTGTCTGCTGCAATAGTAAGGTCGCAAACCACATGCAGCACATGACCACCACCAATAGCATAACCAGCCACCAGCGCGATGACGACCTTTGGCATTGAACGAATCAGCTTTTGAAGGTCGAGGACATTGAGACGCGGCACTCCATCGCTACCGATGTAACCACCCCTTTTATGCCCACGAATTTTCTGATCACCGCCAGCACAGAAAGCAAACTTGCCATCTGCCTGAGGATTAAACCCAGTTAATAAAACCACTCCGATTTTTGTGTCCTCCCGAGCATCGGTAAATGCCTCTATCATCTCGCGCACAGTGTCTGGTGTAAACGCGTTTCGGCGATGTGGACGATTAATAGTTACTTTGGCAACTCCATCGCATTTTTCGTAGATAATCTCTTTAAACTCACGGTTTTTTTTCCAATTCATAATGTCAAAAATCTATTCTCATCGCAAAGGCAGCGAATTGACGTTCCTTAGTAAACAAAAGTGGCCGAAGATGTCTCACCAAAGTCAGACGTGTGAAGAGCGCTGATCTTTTTTGTTTTTGAGTCTAAGATCATTAAACGCTTTTTGCCATTGTTCTTGTGCGTAAATACAAGATGGCGGCCATCGCTTAACCACTCAGGTTCGACTGCGGAGCCTGGCACACGGGTGAGTATCTCGCTCTTCTCCGCGCGTCGATCGTACACAACAATCTGGAAACCACCGGAGAATGCTGCGGTAAATGCTATCAAGTTTTTGTCTACAGGATTCCATACAGGCTCTGAACAATTACCGCTTACATTGGTTGGCAGGCGTCTCACTGAACCGCCGCTCGCAGAAACTTCGTAAATCTGAGGTTTTCCAGGCATGTCTGATACAAGCACCAGCATGCGTCCGTCCGGCGACCACGATGGTGACGTTTCAATACTCTTGGTTCTAGTAATTGGACGCAGATTTTTCCCATTTACGTCCGCAACAAAAATATTACTAACACCCTTTCCTGAAAGAGACATGGCAATTTGTCGGCCACTGGGACTAAATTCAGGTGACGCATTCGTGCCATTGAAATTAGCAATCGCAATCCTGCGATTGCTATTCAGATCCTGCATGTAGATATCAGGGAAACCGGATTTGTAATATGTGGTGTACACAATTTTCGTTCCATCCGGAGACCAATCGGGGCTTGTAACGTGTGCTTTGTCAGCAGTAAGCGCCTTAAATTTGTCAAACAGTAGACTGCTTGTGTAAATTTCGGCAACACCTTGCAGCTTTCTTACATACGCCAGCTTACCAGCAAAAAAACCTTTCGTTTGCAGAGTTGCCTCTACAGCTATATCACATGCCCGAAGTACTGCATCTTGTAAATCGCGGCCAGACACTTTGCGGCGATACAATTCCTGCGCTGGTTTTCCGGAAAAGATAACCAGGCTTACGGAAGAGCTGCCGGTTGAATTAATACTAAATGTATATGCAGGTTGGGGTACTGCTTCTAATGAATAACCTCCGTGAAGTCTAAAAGCACGGCGAGCTGTGCTCAGAACATTCGTATCCCTGCTTTCGATTGCAATCGAGAGTGGTTTTAGGCCTTTGCGTATGGCATCGTCAAGTTTGATGGCTTGCCCGTATGTAGTAGCCACCACTGCAAGAAATAATGTTAACAGAACACAATTATTTAGAAAACGCATTTCCAACGAATAAGTCTGGAGAAAGCAAGGAGCGCAAATGCAAATACACTGCTCAAAACAAATTTTTATAGATTTTAGCCCAATTCGAGTTGAACACTGTTCGGATCGATTCAACCTATCAGCTCTAAATACGTTAATTAAATGGACACTGAAACAATTAAATCTGCACTTAAAACTGTCAAATTTCCGGGATTCAGCCGCGACATAGTCTCGTTTGGCTTGGTAAGAGACATTCGACTGGAAGACGGGGAAGCTAGAATTTCTGTTGAGGTAACCACAAATAATGAGGAGATACCCAGACAAATTGAAACCGATATAAGGTCCGCCCTGAAAACGTTTGAAGGCATACAAAAGATTGATGTGCAAATGACCATTTCACAGTCGGGAAACCAACCAAACTCGAACAATTCTACAGGTAAATCATCCAGCGATAATACGTCGCTGCAGAAAGTCCGATTCGCAATTGCAGTCGCCAGTGGCAAGGGTGGTGTTGGCAAATCAACGGTTTCTGTCAACCTTGCCTGTGCGCTACAAATCCTGCTGGAATCCAAGGGTAGGCCAGGCGTCGGCATTATGGACTGTGATATTTACGGCCCATCCATACCCCTTATGTTGGGAGCGTCCGGTCGTCCTGAGATTGAGAACGACTTAATTCTGCCACTGGAAAACTTCGGAGTAAGCACTATTTCCATGGGCTTTCTGGTCGATGAAGATACACCTGTAGTCTGGCGCGGACCTATGATTATGAAAACCATTCAACAATTTGCGCAAAATGTGAATTGGGGCGAATTGGAAATTCTCGTCGTTGATTTGCCGCCTGGCACAGGAGATGCTCAGCTCTCTCTAGTACAGACAATCCCACTTGACGGTGCTCTCGTTGTGACAACCCCACAACCAGCTGCCTCCAATGTAGCTCGTAGAGGCGCACGCATGTTTGATAAGGTAAATGTTTCACTCCTGGGTGTCATTGAAAATATGAGCTATCTGGAGATGCCTAACGGCTCGCGCCAAAATTTGTTTGGTGAAGGCGGCGGTGCTGAGACTGCAACCAGTTTGGAAACCGAGCTTCTTGGAGAAATCCCCATTGATCCAGATGTTCGCATCGGCTGTGACAAGGGCATCCCAATCGTTATTAGCGACCCTGATTCACCGGCAGCCAAGGAATTTTTCAAAATCGCCCATCAGGTTCTTGAAAGTTTAGATAAACGATGAGGAATCCATTTTTGATTTAGGCGTTCAAACCTGCTAAACAAATATTATCAACAAGTAGCGATGAATTGACAACTGCTTGTATGAAACCCAGAAAACGAACTGTTTAACCGCATTTTCTTCTTAAATTAAGCAATGAGTACAACTCTATTTTCAGGTGTCTTTACGGCTTTGGCGACACCCTTTCACAACGGAGAAGTCGATTACCAATCGCTCGAAGCGCTTATCTCACATCAGATGGCAGGTTCTATTGATGGTCTGGTTTCTGTTGGTACCACAGGCGAGTCTCCCACGCTTAACCACAACGAGCACATTGATGTCATTAATGCGACAGTCGCCACTGTGAAAGGTAAAGTCCCGGTTATCGCTGGCACGGGCTCGAATTCGACCCGAGAAGCAATCCAGTTAACCAGAGAAGCTGATGCTGCCGGAGCAGACGGCTTCCTCATTGTTGCGCCTTACTATAACAAACCCAGCCAGGAAGGGCTGTTTCATCATTTTAGTGCAATTGCAGAAGTAACTCGAAAGCCAATAGTGCTTTATTCGATACCGTCGCGTTGCGGAATTGAAATCTCCGTTGACGTTACACAGCGTCTGCACGAAAAATATCCTCACATATGTTGCATGAAAGCCGCTGAAGGATCCTGCGAAAAAGTCACCGATTACGTACGTAAGCTTGGAACTGGTTTTTCTGTAATGGGTGGCGATGACGGTCTTACACTCCCTTTTATGTCCACAGGCGCAACAGGAGTTATCAGTGTTGCTTCCAACCTTGTCGTTGAACCACTCGTCAAGATGGTACAGTCAGCTAACAAAAACGATTATGCTGCTGCACGAGAAACCTATCTCAACTATTACTCACTCTTTAAAGCGCTTTTCCTCGAACCCAACCCAGTGCCCATTAAATATGCGTTAGTGAAAGCGGGGATTATCAAATCCGACGAGGTTCGACGCCCTTTAAGCGCGCTTACTGACCAAACGCGTACAGTACTGGATAATGTCCTTGCAGAGCTCAAGCTTGTGTAAGTACTTGCGAAAAAGACGTCCTGAGATCACGAAAAAATACACACTAATTCTATGAACATACTTTTAAACGGCGCTCGCGGACGCATGGGGCTTGCCATCAGCGAAATTGCCGCAGCCAACAAAGCTATAGTCGTTCATGCGTGCGATTCCGGTGATAATCCGGCAATAAGTATTGATGGGTGTAATGCTGTTATCGACTTTAGCGTTCGGGAAGCCACACTCGAATTAGCTGAACTGGCTGTGGCAAGAAAGTTGCCTTTAGTCATCGGCACGACTGGACACAGTGATGAGAACCGAAAGAAAATAGTCGATACAGTTAGAACCGAGATACCGGTTGTATGGGCAGGCAACTTCTCGGTGGGTGTTAACACATTAAACTATTTAACGAAAAAGGCAGCAGCCATCCTTAGTAACTCTTTTGAACCTGAGGTTTTGGAAATGCACCATCACCATAAAAAAGATGCTCCCAGCGGCACTGCCGAACGCCTCATTGAAATACTCAGGCAGGCCTATGATCTTGGCAAAAGCGAGGTTGTCCATGGCCGAGAAGGTCTTGTCGGCGCCCGCCCTCAAAAGGAAATTGGAGTTCACGCAATTCGCGGTGGCGACATTGTAGGCGAACACACCGTCTACTTCTGTGGAGAAGGCGAACGCATAGAGCTCACACATCGCGCGACAGACCGAAAAATATTTGCCCAAGGCGCTTTGCGTGCTGCTAGCTGGGCCATTGGCAAAGCTCCGGGAATCTATAATATGGAAGATGTTCTTGGACTTGTAGACTAACCCTAAACGCACGATCTATTGATTGCTTACCTAAAAGGAACTGTTCTCGAAAGCGAGCCACTTCTGGTTGTTATTGAAGTGTCCGGTGTCGGTTACGAAGTGCATATTCCCATCACCACTGCAGAAAAAATACCCGCTATCGGCAATGAGTGCCGCCTCTTTATACATAGTGTGTACCGAGAAGATAACGCATCACTCTACGGTTTTTCTGAAAAAGATGACCGTAATTTCTTTCGACTGTTGGTCGAGAAAGTCTCTGGAATTGGCCCGAGAATTGGCATAGCCATTCTTAGCCGTATGTCAGTTGAGAATTTGCGTAGTGCCATTGCAAACGCAGATGTAACGACATTGTCAAAGTGTCCGGGAATCGGGAAAAAGACCGCCGAACGTCTCATTATTGAGCTTAAAGACAAAGTCGGCTTGACCGGCAGTTCTTCCGATTCAGCATCGATAGGAAGCTCAATCGATGCGGGATCGAATATTCTACAAGATGCAATTACCAGCCTTATTGTACTAGGGTATAAACAGGCAGATGCAGATAAGCTGATCCGCAAAGCTTCTAACCAGTTGTCAGCAAACACCAGCGTAGAAGAATTAGTTAAAGTCGCTCTATCTTAAATACCCTATATAAGTGAGCAAAAGTGGCTCAATGAAAACGTCTTCTGAATTAAAGAAAATTGCACGTCGCAATACTCGTGCATTCACCGTGTTTCGGATGTTTTTCACTGCACGCTTTTACTATCCAGTTTATGCCCTGCTTTTTCTGGATTACGGGCTTACTTTGGAGCAGTTTGGCATCCTTAATGGAATCTGGGCATTGACTATTGTTCTGCTGGAAGTGCCCTCCGGAGCATTTGCGGATACACTGGGAAGACGGAGACTGCTAATGATGACAGGTATTTGTATGATGCTGGAAATGCTGGCTCTGCTGATAGCTCCAATTAATGGTGGCAGCATTATGTTTGTCCTTTTTGCTGTGAATCGTATCCTGAGTGGCGTTGCAGAAGCCGCTGCCAGCGGTGCAGATGAGGCCTTGGCATACGACTCATTACAGGCCGCCGGACAAGAAAATCAGTGGGGACAGGTGTTGGAAAAAGTTCAGCGCATGACATCGTTGGCATTCTTTTTTGCAATGATGGTAGGCGCGGCCGCTTATGATGTTGGATTTATCAATACAGCGTTACAAACGATAGGATTCAGCTTTTCAGTGGAACAGGAACATCTGATTAAACTGCCGATTTTTCTTACGTTTTGCTCTTCGGTGGTAGTATTTGCAATGGCGATATGCATGCATGAGGACAAAGTGGTGCTGAATACACGCCTTACTGAGACCTTAGGAAAAACCTGGAGGCAGACACTCATGGCAAGTAAATGGATATGGGTGAACACGTTTGCCTTTTGCATTATTTTTGCCGCAATGGTCCTGGACAGTGTTATTCGCCAATTTCTTACTTTGGCGAGTGAATACTGGAACGTGATACAGCTGCCGGTTGCCAGCTATGGGATTATTGGATCTTTTATGGCAATAATGGGATTTTTTACACCCAAGTTAGCCCGAATGCTTGCCGAAAAATTTAAACCTTGGATCAATTTTTTGATTATTTGTACCGTTGTTTTGGTCGGACTGTTCGGACTATCGGCAGCGATCCCGTACTGGGGAATTTTACCAGCAACGCTACTTTACGCGGGCATGCAACTAACATCCTACCTTGTGAGTCGTTATTTAAACGAAAAAGCGCCATCTGAACAACGGGCAACCATTTTGAGTCTACGCGGATTTTCAACCAACTTAATCTACGGTGCAGTGTCTTTTATGTATGGTGGACTGATCGCCTGGATACGATCCGAACAGTCTGGGATGAAAGTTCTAGATGGTTCTCCACATAAAGATTCCGTCTTTATCGAGTCGCTGGGATGGTTTTCCTGGTACTTCCTGGCAACTGCAGTCATCTGCGTTCTGATTATGCGATGGAGAGTAATCAGTTCGCGCAACAAGGTCTTTTCTTCCAAGCCCTAGTAGTTGATAATTGGTTACTCTTCGTCCTGATAATCGTTAATGTCAAAGACAGGAATTTCATCTACATTTACAAATTCCATATCAATAAGCTTAAAAGGAGCTTCCGGTGGCTCCTCCTTGACCCCATTCATACTTCTCGCTTTTTTGAACCATTCCTGATATTTATCCAAATAGGTTTTTAAAGGTCCGTCTTTGATGATATCTGCACAAACTCCCAATACCTCAAGGTATCTATTTTGATAGTTAATACTGGAACGACTCATCTTAACCTTATATCTGCTGGCGCCTAAAAGACGGTACAGTTTCACCTTTTTAACATTCCATATATTCTCGAATAACTGCTTTAATTTGAAGGGAGTGTCTATACGTTTTATTTCATTTGGTTGCAGAACTTGCCTAACGTTTTGGGGCGTAAGCCCCAAGGAGTATTCTTTAAATAGATCAAAGTCTGTTTCGTTAACACTTTCAACTGCCCACAAGCCTTCGTCGATGGCATTCCACCCATTTCCTTCCAAGGGAGCGCCTTTGTAGCTATATTCACCATACTGTCCCGAACTATGAGCTGCATCGGCTCCGTAGATTATGCAAACTTTTTGAGCTCCCCGAACAGCTTGTGGCGTGAAATTTGGATTCAGGAGTTTTAAAGGCCCGGCGCTCACTGGCAGTAGTCTGACGGCGTTTATAACACTTCTAGTGCCTTCACTAGTGAGAGATTTTTTGTGCGGCTGGGCGGCAAGAGGATTTGAGCCACGTAAAATTCTGCCTGTACTCCCTTTACCACCTCCATGTACGGGATCAAACAGCGCTAACTTTATATTCAGAAGCTCTGCATGCTCCAGCATTGAAACTCGATAGGCAAAATCTGCTGCAGCTGTGCCGCCACGGCTAAAACCTTTTATTATCAGAGACGCCTTATTTGCTTCTGATATACCAAGCTTGTCGTTTCTATCCTGAACTTCTTCGTATAGCTTGTTTTGGAGATCCTTAAGGTTAGTAATCTTGGCATAGATGTCATTGAGGGCATCTTCCACGGTTTTTCGAGTTCTATTGTTGCCGCCGTCAGTCGAACCTCCAAAACCCCTTGGGCCACCATACTCAACTTCAATCCTGATGTCGTAATCTCCACCACGAAACAAAGTTCTTTCGTACTTGAGAAACTCTTTCTCTCCCCGAAGCTTTTTAGTAATCAGATTATCGCTAATTGGCGGTTCTGTACTCGCGCCTTCTGCTACTGGACTTCGTGATTTACGCTCATGGCCTTCAATAGTCGTTCTGCCTGCAGAATCTTTTTCTAAGAGACTGGTTTTCCAAGCTTTTTCAGAAGAACCTCCAAACGTATAAGCTAATTCGATACGGAGATGATCCGGATTTTGATCGGGTTCCCTTTCGAGGACCCATGCATCATAAACTTCCTGTTTTCTGTCTTCAATGGTTGTTGCTGTAGTACCTTGCAACTGTAATGACTTGAGTCCTAATAACACACAGTAGTTGAGAATCCGTGACTTTTCGTCTGCTGTTAATGCCATGATTTACAAGATTTGATTTTTTATGCCTGTTGAGAAAATCTTTATCAGGTTTGTTTTGAAGCCAACTTCTGCCAAAAAGCGATGATGGCGTCACCATTCTCCTTAACCTTCATGCCATCAAGAATAGGGTTATTTTCATCTAACTGAGTAAGGATGGAATCACCATATGCTTTCTTGGAATTCTTGACGGCTACAGCCAAACCGCCCTGAGCATTAGTAAAGGCATCATCAGTAGTTGCAACAAGCATTTCATTGATGGCGTTATGGATGCTTTTATTATCGAACACCTCTTCTAGTTTGCCGTAAATCATTTCGTTTAGCTCTGAAGTCGCAGCATCTACAACAGTGGCGGGCAAAGAATCATAAAATGCATTCATAAACTTCAAAAGATCCTGCGAAATTTCGCTTAACTTTTCATCAAGAGTCGTAAGTTTTGATTCCAGTTTCCTCTGCAATTCCAAGTTCTCTTTCGAGAGAGCGCTATCATCCGCATCCGCATTATTTTGCGTATATTCGGCCCCAGTAGGAGGCTCTTCATCCTCGATAACTTTAAACGACGCATTGTTAGGAGCACCGAAAACAGTTTTTGCTATGTAACTTTTTAAAACCCGATCTTCTTCCAAATCGCTGGACTTTTCAGTTCGATAGTACTCAAACTCAACTTTTTTATCACTGAGCTTCTTGGCCTTTCCTTCAATGTGAAGCCAAACCTTTGCGGATTTAAAATCCGATGTCCTAAGCTTAGCCTGCAAAGCTCTGTATTCTCTTTCCTTGGTAACCGCGAGTGCAAATTCTCTAGGATTTGCTTTTTTGAGAATGATATAACAAGGAGTACTCGATGTTTTTAAGTTCTCAAAGATGCCTCCTTTTTCAGTACCTATATAAACATTGCCTGCCATAATTGGGGGCTATACACTTTGAACGAATAATATGTCAATTCGATAGATTTATGTTTGCAGATATTTAATCAAACCCGAAGTCGAAACTATACCATTCTTGGATCCAGCGACAGTTACCTCAGCATTTTTTTAGTGAAGCGTTTTTGAGTGTAAAATTGGAGAAAGATAACCCTTCTTTGCTTTTTCATTCAGACGTTTACTTCCTTTGATTCTCAACCATTTTTGGACTGTCCTTAAAAAAGTTCTCATTATGTTTTTAGCATCTGAAAGCAACAAACCGTGTTCGGTTCAAATCGCCAAAACAGCCAAACTCGAATGAAAAATAATTGACGATTATTGAATTTTTAAAAAACTTCATGCGAGTTGTTTATTGCAAAAATCCAAACAAACTAGTATAAAGTTATGCCTTCTAAGCCTGCACTTCTGATTAACAAAAAGCTAACACTCGACAGTATTCCAAAAACTCTGCCTCATTTATGTGTAATTGGATTAAAAGGCAATGATTACCACTGCGGAATGGCAACCAAGCAGAAGGAGGCGAATATCGATAAAGTCAAAAAGCTGTTCAAATTTGAAACAGGTTGCACTGACAAACAAATAATAGCTCACGGCACGATAGAAAAAAGTGGCACCGGAGTGCTCGTAAGAATTAAAGAAGGAGATATATTAGCTCTGGAAAAAGATGTCGTTAGATTCAAAAGCTGTTTTGGGGACGGGTTTCTAGCAAAACCTACCATCAAGCCGGCGGTTGAAAAAGCTACCGGCAAAAGAGAGAATGTTGTCGAGTTATTAGATAGCCTCAAGGAAAGTTATATAGGTGTTTCAGCACATTTCCAAAATCTAAAAAAATTGATTCCAGAGGCTAGAATGATGGCTGAAATTAAAGTAGAGAACATGCCTCAAGGTGCGGAACGATCAGCACTACAAGCAGCCCTAGACAACCTCACCGCTGCTCCAGAAATCCTATCTGATCGCTCCAAAGAACTTAAGGACGCACTTTCGGCACTTGCCATTAAGATGGAAGGACTCAACGACGCTGACGAAAAAAAAGGCAAACTTGATGGTGAGTTGGCCGCTATTAGGAATGTTATGACTTCAGGATCGATGCATGAGTTTATCAGTATGTTTTCAAAAAACACGGTCCCCGAGTTTTTTGATGAACCAGTTCAAGCACTCAGTAAGATAAAGAATTTCGATACGCGAAAGTAATGAGTAAGGAATTTGATTTAACATAGAAGGAGCGGAAATGCCAGAAAAAATAACAAGGTTTGATAAAGCAGAAGATTTTCTTGAACACCTAGTGCGTGTGAGCAAAAAACAACGTGTGATACCAGATTATAGTTCTGGTGGAACTATAGATCAAATATTTGGCGGTGCCACACACAAATCATCTGCCACATCCGAGCCTGTGCTTGAGTTAGATAAACTAAACCTGCTTAAGGGTAATATTATCGAAGCTGAAAAAATCTGGACCAGTCGACGTGAGGAAGCAAAGGTATGTCTAGCTAATTACTTGGAAGAAGTAAGGAGTGCCTTAGAGAACTCAGACTATTCGGACATTCTCCCAAGTGCAGGCCTTATCAATGCCTTCAAAGAGCAAATTGAAGCATACAATGTCACAACTGCAGGCGTGCTGGAAGACATTATAAGTAAACTAAAAAAACTTTTAGATATAGTAGGTGATGTAGCCGAAGAGGTAAAGCGCTTAGAGGAAGCAAAGAAGTTAATGAACACAGCAGACATCAGAGATTTAACAAGAAAACAGGAGGATGATGTTGCATCCCTCCGAGGAAATATAAATGCAGCAAAGCAAGAATTGGATCAGGAAATTGAAAAGCTTGATGTAATCTGGCAGTCTCCAAGTAGCAATTTTTGCAAAGCACTGTCTGAATTGCCTGAAACACCTGATGTTACCTCTCAGGTTTCACCTTCAGTAAAAAATAATTTGCAGAATTACTTAGGCTTTCAGGACCTTACAGCAAAAACAAAAAGTGAGCTTGTGCTTGTATAAGTCTTTTCTCCTCAAAAACACAATTTTACAAAATAACTAGAAGGCGAGTAGTATAAGATGTTAAAGTTAGTTCAATGGTTCAAAAAAAATACAAATTACAAAAAGCATACAGATGCAAAGGGTAAAAGACGTCTGAGGTGGGTTCTTAGTGGTTCGAAAGTAGAAACCATTCGAAAGAGGATAAAGGGTGAAAAGAAGATAATAGAGAATGAAAAGGAGATGGAACGCGATGCTCTAAGTTCGCTGGAAGAAAAGCTTGAAAGGCACCATATTACGTTGGGCCTAAAGAAGAAGGGTGATAAGACTGAATTTGATGAGGCCGCAAAGCTGTATACCCCGATTTTTGATAAGGTAATCGGAATATACGGATCTAAGACAGTGGATCTGAAAAAGGCCTTTGGGAACAGTTGGTTAGATTTTATAGCTGAGGTCGCTGAATTGCTGGCAGACGGACTACAAGTTGAAGACATCGGGTCCGCTGTTGGAATGTTTGATGATAAAACCGAAGAATTTAGTAAGTTTATTCGAGAGTACGCCGACAGTACAAGACGAAGTTCTAGTTATATAATTGGCTTATTAAAAAGTGAAGACTGGAATCTTGAGAACTCAAGATTTCAGTTAGACCGCCCTGCGGCAAAAAAACAAAAGATCCAAGAATACGAAATAACGCTTTTCGAACATGAGGATATATCTAGATACCTCCGACTCGCTACTGGTTGGAACAATCAAATAGAGACACCACTTCCTTTAACTGTCACAGCAACAATTTCGACAAGAGATGATAGGGGTTTAGATGAGCTATTAGTGAACCCAAGAATTGTAGAAAAAATAATAATGGCCGCCGACTATGGCAGGTTTATGGTTAGCTTGATGAACGGCTTTGAAGAGCTGGCAAAGCTCTCAGGGTCAGCAAAACTCCCATTTACTGATAGTGAATTCGCCAAAGAGGTCAATTTAATGATAGACCAGCAAGTGGAAGAAGCAATCGACCGGGCAAAAAATGAAGCGGATAAACAGCTTACATTGGACATGATGATTGCAGAAAACAGAAGCAGTAGAAGGTGGGCAACTGCTTGTATAGCTGGCAAGGCAGCACTGGGAGGTATCGGAACGGTTGGTGCATTTGCAAGCACCGCAGTGACAGGTCCTTTTGGCCCTGCTGGAGGTTACGTAGCTCTACATTGTACTCTTAAAACGATAGTTAGCGGTATCAACGAATTAAGAATACTGTATGGTGGGTTCGAAACCAATATCAGTAAAGCAGAAAAAAATTTCGATATTCTTCTTCAGTGGCATAAATCAGGCAAACTCGATGAGAAAAAAATGGAGCAACGTTTTTATGAGTCTTTTTTCTCAGACCTTGCCAATCCAACTAAATATGCAGTTACCCATCTTAATCAAGCAAATGCAAAACTGCTAGGAATTGAAAAGAAAGCAAATGTACTCTGTGAGGATATTGAAACTTTCCTCAGATTGTCTAACATCCTGGAGAAGCAAGTATATGATTCAATTCAGTATTTGGATAAGATGTACGAGAAGAATGCTACAGCTCAGACCGACAAAGATGCTAAGGATAAAGCCGAGTCTATGGCTAGAGCTGTCAAAAACCTCACTGAAGAGGTTAAACGCCAAACTGTTGACGAAGCGCTAACCCCTATGTACTTAAAAATTGATTTTGTTTTAAGCAAATGCAACGAATATTCAGTTTATGTTCGGAAATGTGAAGCCCGGATAGAAAAGGTTGAAGGAATCCGAAGAATTCCAGAGATAAAAAATGATAGTAAAAGTTTTCAGGCTTTTTGCACTTTTATGGACGGGCTCGATTTTTTAGAAGGAACCGTGGGATCGGCACTCGCTGTCGGAGGAGGAGACATTCTCAGCGGCGCAAACCCAGCTAATCCGAGTGGCCTGGTGACGGCGGCAAATGTCGTTGGTCAGGTAGACATATTTTTAGACACTTTAGATCTAGGCAACAAAATCATCAAATTGGCGAAAAAAACAGAGGGACAATTACAGGAGCTATGATTATTGTAGTGCTCTGATATACGTCTAGATATAGACAACTCGAGCGCATTGATCGCAAAAGTGTGGCTCTCCAGCATTGAGTACGGAACGAGAAACCTCGTTTGAAACCTTTAGATGACAGCCGCTGCACTTGTGCGCTTCAATTTGTGCAACATAGGGCGGTCGTTTTACTGTTTTTTTGACTCGGTCATATTCTTCCAGATAAGTCGGATCCACATCGATCCTTGATTCAATGACAGTTGCCTCAGCATCTTTTAGCGAGGCGCTCAGAACTATTTCACGCTCATTCAACACTTCAATTTCCCGACGATGCGCGGCAATGCGGCTTCGAATCTCCGCTTCTTTGACATCGAATTGCTCGCGAGTATCGTCAATTTCCAACATCAGCCCGATCTCAAGCTCTTCCAAATCAGAAATTTCTACTTCAGTCTGCTCTATTTGATGAGTGAGCGCCTTATATTCATCATTCTTCTTAACTTCAGACTGTTGCTTGCGAAATCGAAGCAGAGCCTCCTCCTTTGCCTTTAACTCAGTATCCGTCTCTTTACGCTTCAACTCTTTTGAGATCAGTCCCTGCCGAGCGACTTCTATATTCGACTCTTCTTTACTAATAGCTGCTTCTGCTGTTTGTCGCTCTACAGGCAATCGAGCCAAATTCTGTTGTATTTTCAAAAGATCAATATCGCGATGTTGAACGATAAGCAGTTTTTCAATTTGCGGATCTGTCATAAAATCAAATAGTTCTATGTATGTTTAAGTTTAGTATTTTGAACAGAGCAATCTTAAAGACATGACAGATAAGCAAACTTCTCTTCAGGACAAAATCGACGAAGCAACTTTTGATTTCACTATGGGTGACAATAATCAGGCACTCGAAAAGCTTACGGCTTTGAGCAAGGTGCATCCGGATTCGTTTGAAACCTGGCATGCCCTCACCGAAATTTATTTTTCTGAAAATCGCTACGATGAGTCCTTAAATGCAGCAGAAAAAGCTCACGCACTGAATCCGAACGATATACATATCAATACAAGTCTTTCCCGCATATGGGTCGAACGTGGCGATAAGGACAAGGCCGAGCATTATGGAGCTCAAGCACGAATGCTCGGATGGAAAGACGAACTTAAATCACCCCCGGAAAAAGATACCTTTTAGAGGCATTGACAGTCGTGGCATCGCTTAGCTTAATGCCCTCCAAGTTATGGAAGATATTACTTACACTCTTGAATTCGAAAAGCCTCTACGCGAGTTGGAGAAACAGCTGATTACGCTTCATCAAGTCTCCAAAGGGTCAAAAGTCGATGTAAGCCGTGAAATCAAAGCTATTGAGAAAAAAATAGAACAGACAAAGGCTGATATATATTCTGATCTGGGTGCATGGCAACGCGTTCAGCTTTCGCGACACCCCAAGCGCCCTTACGCGCTCGACTATATTGATCGCATATTTACTGACTTTGAAGAGCTTCATGGTGATCGCCGCTACAGTGAAGATGCCGCCATTATAGGTGGCCCTGGGTTTCTTGACAGTCAGCCGATCATGGTGATCGGTCAGCAGAAAGGGCGTAACACCAAAGAAAATTTGCTGCGCAATTTCGGCTGTCCTCATCCTGAAGGCTACCGCAAAGCCATGCGTCTGATGAAAATGGCTGAAAAATTTCAAATGCCCATCGTCACTTTGGTCGACACACCGGGCGCCTATCCTGGGATTGGCGCTGAGGAGCGCCATGTAGCAGAAGCCATTGCAGTTAACATTCGCGATATGTCAGTGCTTGAGGTGCCGATTATATCGATTGTTATCGGTGAGGGTGGATCCGGTGGAGCGCTGGGGATCGCAGTTGCAGATGAGGTCATGATTCTTGAAAATGCATACTACTCTGTAATTTCGCCGGAGGGATGTGCCGCTATACTCTGGAAAGACCGTGCGGCGGCTCCCAAAGCTGCGGAGGCATTAAAGTTTAGTCCCAAGCATCTGAAAGATTTTGGCATCGTTGACCGAATTCTTACGGAGCCAACCGGCGGGGCCCATCGCGACTATGATGCCGCTGCAAAAACGATAAAGTCAGCGATTCTTTCAGCTCTCAAAAAACTGAATAAAAAAAGCACGAATAAATTGTTGGAAGAACGGTATACAAGATATCGCACGCTTGGAGAGTATCAGGAGTTGAACTGAGGTAAATTTTTACATCGGTTTTGAGCACATCGAACTTCGGTGGTCCAGCTTAACAAGAATACGTAGTTCTTCGCTGTTTATCGTAGGGAAATTGTCCCGCAAACCTACCGCCTTTATCCGAGACGAATTTTTAAGCATCAATGCTATTCAAATGTCCAATCAAGGCCAATATCTTTCCAGGTGCTTTGGTGAATGGGTGCGCCGGTAGAGATGAAATTGAGGCCAAGTTTTCCTAATTCTCCTAGCGAGTCTAGTCGAACGTTTCCACTGGCTTCTGAGAGAGCCTGATCGCCAATCATCTCGAGTGCCTGGATAAGCTCTTCACTGGAAAAGTTGTCGAGCAAAATGATATCAGCGCCTGCCTCTAAGACTGGTTGTAACTGATCAATCCGATCGACTTCAACTTCGATTGGTATATCAACGCAGGTCTTGCGAGCGATCTGGACAGTTTCACTGAGTCGATCTCCTCCAATGGCGCCGGCAACTGCAAGATGATTATCTTTCAGCATCACGCGGTCAAAAAGCCCCATGCGATGGTTGTAGCCACCACCACGAGCGAATGCATATTTTTGCAGGGTACGGTAGCCGGGGAGTGTTTTGCGTGTGTCAAGTAACATTGTGTTGCTTGAGTCGAGTACATCAACATACCTGCGTGTTTCGGTAGCAATGCCTGTAAGGTGTTGCAGGAAGTTGAGCATAACGCGCTCAGCCTGAAGCAAAGCAATCGCTGAACCGCTGAATCTACCCAGTGACTCATTTGCTGCGACTGGGTCGCCGTCCTTGAGGGTGGTCTCGAATTGAGCCGTTTTTCCATAAGCCTCAAGTATAAGTGGTAGGAGTTCAAGTCCGCAGACAATCAGTGGTTCTCGGGCGATCAGTTGAGCGTTGCCATTGGCGCCTTCAGGCATCAAAGCAGTGGTAACGTCACCCAACTGATTGGGCCGATTAGTTACACCCGCACCTGCGAGATCTTCGATTTTTGCCAGCCCGATAATCTGACGTAGATAGTCGGCATCAAGATCGTTCCAGCGAAGTTGTTTTTTAAAGTCTGATTGACTATATCTGCGTTTTTCTGGCATCTGGAACCAAAATTGAGCTTATTTTACAAGCTCCTGGCTTCAATTGCCAGAACTTTGCTTTTATCATTCTCTAATTGAATCCAATCCGCCATGATGCGGGCGCTTTCGCGTAAATAGATGTCGAAGTCAGGGCGCTCTTCTTCTGTTTCCTCATCAAGTTGTTCGGCTTCGTTTTGATTGGCTTCAATATTCTTTTTCGAGAGAGCTTCCTGTTCTTCGGCAATTGCCAGAATGAAGTCCTCAGACTCATAAACGTTTTCACTAAGAGCCTCGTATGTTTCATCAAGTTGCTCAATATACTTCTGATCTTTGATTTTTCGATCAATACGTTGTTCCAGATTGAGCGAGATTACTTTCTCATCATAACGTTTTCTTCGCCATTCGATTTGCTTTTGCAGAATGGCAAATTCTTCCAGTGATTGTTGCCGAGCTTCGCTTTTCCGGATGAGGATGGACTCTAGTTCCGATGCTTCGGAACCTAAGTCAGTAACATTGGATAGAGCCACACCGCTCCAGTTTTTTTCCCAGTCTGCTTCTTCGATCTCATTCCAGGGTAGTGCATGTGGTAAATCTGATTCACCAATGGGTAAGAATTCGTTCACCGAAGGCAGCGCAATGTCCGATTGCACGCCTTTTAACTGTGTTGAGCTGCCACCTGGTAGATAAAATTGTTTGATAGTTATCTTGGAGGCGACTGGTCGCGCACGGACGCCTAAGTTAGGCTTGAGCCAGGAAAGGTTCATACCATCGTTCATTTGATAGACTTCTTGTACTGTTCCTTTGCCGTGTGTCGATGAATTGCCAACAATCAATGCGCGTTCATGATCTTGAAGAGCACCAGCTACGATTTCAGAGGCAGATGCACTGAAACGAGATGTGAGCACAATTAAAGGGCCGGCCCATTCAACTTTTGAATTACGATCAGAGAGCACGCCAATTTGTCCATTGGTGCTACGTACTTGGACGACTGGACCATAGGGAATGAAAAGACCAGCTAGTCGAACGGCTTCGCTTAACAGGCCACCGCCATTCATGCGTAAATCAAGAATTATACCTTGTGCGCCAGCAGCACTCAACTTTTCCAAGAGCTCAGAGACATCGTCAGTAGTCGTTGTAAGTGTTCCACCAGCGCCGATATTTCCGTAAAAAGAGGGAAGCTCAATGACACCTATTGCTATATAATTGTCTTCTCCGTCAGGTACTTGGATCATTTTTGCAGAAGCCAGGTTGGCGGTTAATTTAACTTCATCGCGGGTAATTAGCACCTCTTTTCGAGCAGATGGATCACTCGCGGATGAGGGTCGGATAAGAAGGCGCACAACTGTGCCTTTTTTACCTTTGATTTTTTGAACGATGTAACGTAGTTGCATATCGACGACGTCTTCGAGTTCTCCGTCCTTGCCTTGGCCTACCGCCAGTATTTTGTCTTCGTCCTTCAACTGACCGGATTCTTCCGCAGGGCCTCCCGGCAAGATTTGTTTGATGGTACAAATTCCATCGACATCCTGAAGTACTGCTCCAATTCCAAAAAACGAGTTTTGTACGGCGGTGTTGAAATTTTCAAGCGTGTTTGCAGACAGAAAGCTGGAATGTGGATCAAAGAGTCGTGTCATGGAATTAATAAATGACTCCTGGACATCAGCAGCTTCACGGTTAACAGCGTATGAGAGATAGCGCTTATAGCGGCGACCTATTTTTTCGCGCGCGGCGGTCAGCGTTTTTTCAAAAAAATCTTTGTTCTCCAAAAGGCGTTGTATTTTTCCAGGATCAAAGACATCATCTTTAGAGTCTTTGACTACATCCGGATTTTTAGCTTCTCCAAAATGGAGGTTTTCTTCCTTTTCCTCTCCAGCAAGCGAGAGTAATTCGTTAAGCAGTTCGTACTTCAGGCGGTGCTCCCATAGGATGAAGCTGCTTTCTTCATTTTCAGGCCAATCCATCTCGCTTCGATCCGGGGTGAAATCTTCATCAATATTGAAGTCAAAATCCTGCTCAAGCCTCTGACTCGCCCAATCAGTCCACTGTTGAGCTTTTCCCTTATAGGCTGTGTAGATTTCAAAGGCTGGGTAGAGATTGCCCTTTTGGAGGAATTCTTCCATGGCATCGCCAAAGCGAAAGATGAAGTCATCAATTTCGCTGCGTAAAAAGTACATATGGTTGTGGTCAAAGGTTTCAACGAATGATTCAACTATTTCCGTCCCGTCGAGTCCTTTCATACTCTCGCGAAGATAATGTCGGGAATTGATAGTATTAACAGCCCAACGAGTCTGTGCGTTTAAGCTGTCGGTCTGCTCAAAACCGGTACATACAGAAAGCTGAAGTACAATTACTGAAAATGTAACAAAACAGATGCGAAACAGAGTTTTAGATTTTAACTGCATTTAGTTTTAACGATGGAATTATGGCTGTTTTGATTGGAAATTGTCGTGCTAATGGCTAGTGGTTGAGTATTTCTCTGGCTCTATCTAAAATCTTCTTTTCGTCATCATTTAATGAGCTAAAGCCGGAGGTATTAATTTTATCTAGAATGCGATCGACTTCTTGCTGAAGTTCTTTGCGAGTCTTAGTAGGTCGATTCACTTGATAACTGAATTGAGACTCCATTTTTTTACGCCTTTTGAACCAGTTTGGCAATTCAATACTTGTTTTCCCGAACATACTTCCGAGGCTATTGGGGCGACTATAGATGTATCGGTAGTAGATCACACCCGTCAAGAAACCACCAAGGTGTGCTGAGTGTGCAACTCCAGGGCTGCCCAAATGAGTAGACAGCTCTGAGAAAAGAAACAGGTAGGTTGATATTCCGAGAAAGCCCCAGAAAATCCATTTGGGTTTAACGGTTAAAGGAATTATAAAGAAGAGCAGAAGCGTTATTCGCTGTTCCGGATAACGCATGCAGAAAAAAGATAGTATGGCTGCAACCGCAGCAGATGCTCCCACAACAGAGCTGGTATCATTGAAATGAGAAAACAGATAGGCAAGCCCACCGATAACTGCGCCGCCAAAGTAAAGTGCGTAAAACCGCTGCTTTCCCAGCAATGGTTCGACCAGGCGACCCATAAAAAAGAGCCCCATCATGTTGCCTAAAATGTGCCAGATTGAAAAAGTGTCGTGTAGAAATGCGTAAGTGACGACAGTCCAAACTTTAAGGTCTTTAAAATTTGCGGCGCTTAGCACGAACCAATCTTTTAGAAAGATGTTAGTGCCACGTTCATCACTGGGAAAGCTTACATTGATAATCTGCTGGAGTACAAAAATGCCAATCGTTACAATCAGCAAAGTCTTCACCGCACTTGCCTGTTTGGCTGTAGGCGTTTCCTGAGGGCGCATGTAAGAACGGTCGTAGAGCATAATGTAAGGCGCAGAGTAAAATTAATGAATATTGAAACTACCAGACCAAAATTAAAGTGGCGGGTTCCTGAACTAAAAGAGCCTAAAAGCTAGCAACAAGATTTCTACAAAACGGATATTTCAGGATGAATGCAAATAATTTAGGAAGAACCTGAGCGCCAAGAAGTTTTGCTCGGAGTTATTTTTTGAATGCCCTTTAACCTAGATCTGTTCTAATACTGCTCGCCATTTTGGCGGTACATAAGATTTGTGTAAATCCATTTGGAATAGTCGGCTACAAAGCAGAACCTAAGTCGATTGCTCTTTTAAGGCTTATGTGCTTCTAAAGATCTGCGGTTGCTCGCCAAAGCCATTGAATGCGATTTTTTACATGTTAAAATGCGCTGGATTCCAATTCTTTCCATGAGTATTAACTTTCTTTTTCCTCTTTGATCCGCTCAATTTTCTGCCCTGCGTTTGGTCGAATTTTAAATCGAATAGGATAAATGTTGAGCGCATAGAATACGGTCATGTCAAACTCGCTTGGCAACTCTTCCATATTTCTCTGTTCACTTTTTTTTATGGCTAGCTTTATACGTGACTCTGAATCCTTACCACGAGGAAGTTCCCGGCCTGTTTCAAACTCATAACGCAATTGTGGAGCGCTGGTCTGAACATCCACGAGAAATACCCTTGCGCCTAAATTATTGAACTTAAACGTGATCGCTTTTGGGTCAAAGTGATTCAGTGTCCACTCTATATGTTTGTGCGCTTCGTAAGGAGTTTCCCGGGTAGCATCTGAATGAACTAGTTCTAGATCTGCAAATGCAGCCTCTTTGCGACTTAACAGACCTTGAGTCTCAAGCAATTGGTCTCTTAGCCTCTGTATTTGCTCCATGTCATTCTCACCAGCGGCGGCCTGTTCATCAAACATCTGCTTAATGCGCGATAGCTTTTCTTTTGTCTCAGCGAGGTCTAAACGGCATTCGGTAAATTCATCGTTAATTCTTTGCCGATCACGTTCGCTTCCTTTGAAAGATTCTTCTACCTCGCTCAGTTTTTCTTTTAATGCCGCTTCCATACTCAGTAATTTGTCACGCTCAATTACAAGTTCAGATATTTCGGTGCGTCTTCCATCCAACTCATGGGCAAGATCAGCGCTCTCCTGCTGCTTGACTATGAGCGCTTTGTCTTTCACTTCCAGAGTAGCTTCAATCCTTTCAAATTGTATCTGTTTGTCGCGTGCAGCAGATTCAGCAGCTTCGACACGTTTGTGCGCCTGCGTGCATTCGCTGCGCAGAGCGACGGATTCACGCTGAAAAACAGAAAGCTTATCTTCAGCCTCGCGAGCACGTTTAGCTGCCGTCTCGGCTGCCTCAACCTTTGCAGTCATGTCTTGTATCTGCTTATCTTTTTCAGCGCTGGATTTGCTGCAAGCTTCCAGGTCCGCCTGAGCGGCAGAAACTTTTTTCTGCAACTCTGCAAGCTCGGAGTCTGATTTGCTGCGTAGCTCGCTGATATCAGATTCGCGACTTCTTTGCACCGACTCCAACGACCGCTTACTGGAAGAAGCCTCTTGTCCAGCTTGATTTAGCTTTTTTTCCAGATCTTTAATCCGATCAGCCCGTTTCAGAAGAACGATTGTAAGAACTATACAAACGACGATCAGCGTCAGACTCAAAATGATTAAAAAAGTGCTCATAATTACTATGGTGGAATTACTTCAATTCGCCAAACTTTATATCTTTTCCATCGATGTAGGCGTCTTCGGCTGCAGCAGCATTAACTACCGCTTCTTTAAGATCTTTGGCTGATTGAATTGTCGGTTCCTTAGGACTTTCTGCTGCAGCAGGACTTGCTGGATTTTTGGGCGGTCCACCGTTGATGTCGACTTTTGAACCCTTGATCACGACGTTACTTCCGCCTTTGATTCCAACATTGCTCGATATATCAATAGTACTTTTGCCACCGGTAAGTCCGATACCGCTGGATCCTTTACAGAGCACTTCATCTTTCGAATTTAGATTTATAGCCCCTTTTGCATCAAGAGTAATGTCCTTACCTGCCTTGAAGCTTATCGATTCCTTTGCCTCAACTACTATCGACTTTCCGCTTTTTATATGGATGGCATCATCGGTGGTGATAGCAATCTGGCCTTTTACCTTAATATTCAAAGCGCCCCCGATGTTGATGCTTCCGTGGCTTGCAATGTCCAGCAAATAGCTCCCTTTTTTGATCTGTTGGATGAGATTCCCCTCCGACAAAGTCAATTGATCGTTGCCCTTCAGAAGGACAACATCGCGATTACCAATGGCACTCTCATCGTCATCCGTTTTTTCTTTATTATCTTTATCTCCAGCAATTGTAAGCTGCATGTTACACCCTACATATTCTCGCTGATCACCCAGCACGCGAGTATCCATTGATCTACCAGCATGGATAAATATCTGTTCTTTTTCCTCTTTATCTTCAAAACGAATCTCATTGAAGGTAACCTTTTCAGCTTTTTTCCCATCTGCGCCGACGCTCTCTGATTTTATGGTCGATATCGTGGCATGATCATTAAGTTTATAGGGCGACAGGTTTTTTCCGTTGTAGACGCTTCCTGTAATAATTGGACGATCCGGATCGCCATCCAGAAATTCGACAATAACCTCCTGGCCGACTCGAGGCAAAAAGAAGGAGCCAAACTTATTCCCTGCCCAGCCTTGGGCAACCCGGACCCAGCAGCTTAGGTTCTTAGTGTCGGTCTTAACATTTTCTTTTCCTGCTTCTGAACCAACCGTTTTATCTGTTTTACCTCGGTCATCCAGACTATCCCAGTAAAAGCGTATCTTCACCCGACCGTGCTGATCTGTGTAGATCAGTTTTTCATCACTCGCCTTTTCGCTAACAACGATAGCTGTCTGAGGACCATATATACGCGATTTAGGGGTAATTTGCAGGGGATAGTATTTGGTCTCCTTAGGAATAGCCGTCATGGAGCAGGTGTACCGCTTACCGGACTGAATACGCCTCCCGCCGTAACCGCCAACATCAATGTGATGATTTACTGATGTTACATAAAATTCAGCTTTGGATTTATAAGCCGAATGGTCTCTCAATTCAAACTCATAGCCGACATGCAGTCCGCGACAATCTGATTCCGCATACGCTATTTCTTTTTCAGCCTGGTAAGCGCCCAACCTCAGGTCAGCAATTGCCTGAGCTGAAATTTTATTGTCGTTCTCCTGATTTTCCAGTTTGCTTTTTTCAAGTTCATGCGGGTCAAGAATACCATCATCAAACACAGCGCCGTATGCACGTCTTTTGAAAGTCTCCGGCTTGAATTCACCTTGGTCATCTTTGGCTTTTGCATCCTTGCAGATTATCTCAGGAAGCTTTTTTTTGCTGGCGAAATGAAAGTCCGACTGCTCAAAAGAATCGGTTGTTACCTGCTGCCGCAACTCCCAACTTCTGATTGTGTTTGGTTTGTACGAATTACCTGAGCCGATGTACTCAATTTGCTTGAATCCACTTTCAGGAACTTTTTGAGGTCTTTGGCCAGAGGCTGTCAGAAGGATCATTTCATGGTCCTTGTTCTTGTGAGTAAAATAGTAGCTAACGCCATATTCTTCCATAATCCTGTGCACAAAATCGAAGTCTGTCTCATGATACTGAACACAGTGCTCCAGTTTAGTTTCTATTTTAACATCATCGGGATTACAATTAACCACCTTGTCGATTTTATCGTCTTTAAGAACAGCGGAAATAACTTGAGAGACTGTCTTGTTTTTAAAAATACGACAATTTGATGACTTTTTCAGAAACCAAAGACCTGGAACCACCAAAAGATAGAAACACTCCAAACCGTAAGCAGATACACCACCGCTACGAGCTTCAGCGACGTAACCACTAAAATATCGAAGCTTACCGTCTTTTGAGGAAGTCGGCTTTAAGGATATGGTCACCCGCCTGCCAAGCAGTTTGGAAATATCGATCGGCTTGACTTCAAGATTTTTAAGTAACTCTACAGTGTATCTAAATGGCTGTCCCAATTTATCGACACCTGTCATGCCGTTAAATAGGAGGTCGTCGGCCTTAACACCCTCAGCATCGTGTATCTCAACCGAAGCAACGCGATTTGCTTGCTTGTAGGGTTCCTGGGACATAGTTAATTGGTGGTGTTAAGCTTGGTTTAGAAATAATTGATTCACCCAAAATTCAATTTATATCGTAGTTAAATTCATTGTCTTTAACTGAAATTTGGATCTCGGTAATTTCATTGCCATCCATCATTGCGTTAAGAAAGCGATGGCTCATTTCCGGCAGCAACGTATTCGTGAGTATTGCATCAATCATTCGGCCCCCGCTTTCAGTCTCAGTACAGCGAGAGAGAATCAAATCAACGACTTCGTCGTCGTGTTTGAGCTTTGCCTTGTGATTATCCTGAACACGTTTTACCACGCGCCCCAATTGGAGTAGTATTATCTTGCGCAGTACATCCGAATGAAGCGGCATGTAGGGAATAGTTACCATTCGGCCAAGCAAAGCCGCCGGAAAAGAATCCAGCAATGGTTTTCGTAGTGCAGCAGAAATTGCATCAATCCCAGGCATTAGCTCAGGGTCCTTGCACATACTTTCGATCATTTCTGTGCCTACATTGGTAGTCAAAATGATGATTGTATTTTTAAAATCAATCATCCGACCTTCACCGTCTTCCATAATACCCTTATCGAAAACCTGAAAAAATATTTCGTGTACATCAGGATGTGCTTTTTCAACCTCATCTAAAAGAACGATACTGTAGGGACGACGACGCACAGCTTCAGTAAGAACACCGCCCTCTCCATAACCGACATAACCTGGAGGGGCTCCTTTAAGGGTGGAAACTGTATGCGCTTC
>CAZUYZ010000220.1:0-52560 GCA_964624365.1 uncultured Puniceicoccaceae bacterium | reverse complement strand
AATTATCAGAGGCAGTTGCGAAATACAGTTCTCTTGTAACGCAATTTCCTCTAAGGTGGCATCATCTGACTGTTCATCAACGTCTTGTGAAATACAGTTATTTTGTAACGGTGTTTTCTCTAAGGGCACCTTTTTAGACCGTAGACCGCCAATACCCGGGATTTTGCGCCCTCCATTGCTTAACCCGATCGATCTGAGCGGATCCACAATGGTAATCGGGGTTCTTCGCACGCCAGCGTGCCTGACTAACCCGCTTGCTCATTGCCTGACACTGCGTGGCTGAGCAGTAGTGTTGTTTCTTGTGATTGTGGGGTTTTGGCACAAAGCCCGCTCCACAGTGATGGCAAGCTCGCCGGCGTTTTCGTTTCATCCCCCCAGACTGAAACTAACCCGATAAATCTGAGGGAAGAAAATCCAGGAAGAAGAGATTTTTATGGAATCTTTAGGAAGAAAATGAAGAAAATCTGCACTTTCAAAGTGCCACATTCACTACGCTTTTAAAACGCCGTCCACAGTTTGTCATCAGCAACAAAATCCAAGGCAAACTGATAGTGGAACTCTATGCAGATCGTTGGAGCATCGAACAAATATTTTCCCATTGAAAAAAGAGAGGATTTGACTTTGAGTGCACGCATATCACTGACACCCGGCGCCTGATAGGGTTGATGAGCTTAATCGCTTTGGCCTACGTGATGGCTCATCAATGGGGGAGTCGGCTAAACAATACCCTTGCGATTAAGAGGAAAAAGCACGGCTCTCTGGCGAAAAGTATTTTCAGATATGGCTTGGATAACTTCAGACATGCTATGCGCAAACTAACACAAACCCACAGGCTCGTGACTGATATTTTGAAGCTCATCTTTTTAGGATGAAGAAGAACCGTAATATCGCAGTGGCAGCAGTGGCACGCAAACTGACTGTAGCGATCTGGCACTTGCTCAAAGGTCACTTCACGCCACTACTGGAACTGAACAAACATTTGGAAGCCAAACTCCTGAAGATCGCAACTGTTCTGGGCACAGAGAGTTTGAAAGAATCAGGCTTTGAAACCAGAAACGAATTCATCCTAGATTCGTGAGTTGAAATCGCAATCTTTCATAATCTTTTGCTCTACAAGACATTGAGCAGCTGACTCGACGCGCCAAAAGGCGCGCCTTCACAGCTCAGCAATATCTTGTACAACAAAATCTTACAAAACCTCATCGACCTCAACTCACGAATCTAGGATTCATTCAACATTACTTCAAAAAAATTCAACTTTCGACTTGATTGATTGCATACCAGTAGACTCAGGCTCTAAAGTAGAAGCCTGAGTCTACTGCTCTTTCAAGGATTACTTGCTTGGTTTTTCGTGTTCCTATTTTTCGTAAAATGATTTAGAGCGTTCATACTGTGGACTCGAATACAAACTGTCTGCTTTCTGCAAGTCTACTATTGTATTGATGTCTAACCATGCTCCTCTGATAAAATTGACATATAAAGTTTGTTTCCTAATAAAATTATTCATAAAATCAACTAACTTGATTGTTTTGAAATCTGGGCGCAATGATGCTACTTCTAACTCTTCTTTAAATGCTTCTAGAATTTGCCCGCTTAACCGAAACAATCCAATAAATTCGCCATTTACTTGGTCTTCTTTCATGCTATTGCTTATTCCGGTAAGTTTTACCTTTCTACCAAATAAAGACTTTGAATATGCTTGATCTGTCCTAACAAAATCTTGTTTCTCTTCCGTAGATTCATAGTCCGCATCTACTACTAGTATTCCCTCATGAGTGCTGCTTATCAGATCCAACAATATGTACTCTTTGTAGATTATATCACCATATGAAATAATTGTATCCTCTTTGATTTGTTCTCTAGCTAAGTATAATGAATATAACTCCGAAGTTTCTGCATATTCGTCATTGTCGATATAGTTAGCATTTGGTTCTACAATAGTTTCTTTGTTAAATCCTCTCACTATGGTAATATCCTTTATTCCCATGTTTAAAAACGAGTTGATCTGGGTGCGCAAAATCGACTTTCCTTGAATATTAAGTAATGTCTTAGGTACGTTCAGTGTAAGTTCACCTAGAGATCCCTGCGCGGCAGCCAGAACAATTGCGTTGATCGTTTTATCGGAAGCTGGCAAATACCTTTTTTCTGCAATTTTCAATTCTTCTGCATTTTGTAATCTGAATATTTCTGACACGGATGCAATCTCGGGTTCTACGTCACGCAGTGTTCTACCGGTGTATATTTTTCGAGATGTTTCTTGCATTGCAGTAACTGCACTTCTTAAATTCTGGTTTGCCCAGATGACAGTTTGAATGCCCATTTTCTCAAACTTTCGAGTTGGTGTAGAGTAGTACTTTGTCGGAACAATAACCACGGGATGTCGGTTATCCCACTCAGCCATAAAAGCTTCAATATCTTCATCCGTGGATTTCTTGCTATGTATCAAAATAGCGTCTGCTCCTGCCAATCGGTAAGCGTCTGCTCGACGAATCGCTTCGTCAACATGCCAACCTGCGATAAACGCTTCCACACGCGCTACAATACAAAAATCAGCGTCTTTCTGGGTATCTTTACCTGCTTTGATTTTACCACAAAACTCTTCTACATCTGCCAAAGGCTGTTTTTCGCCACCGATGAAAGAGTTTGTCTTGGGAAACAATTTATCTTCTATACAAACACCTGAAATATCACGTTGCTCTAGTTTCCGGATTAATCGGCGAAAATTATTAAAATTTCCATAACCAGTATCTCCATCTAAGAGAATTGGAACAGATACAATGTCACTCATAAACTCTAACTTATCCAATATTTGCGTCCAAGACGCCTCATTGTTATCTCGAGCACCAAAACTGGCAGAGATGGTTAGTCCGCTACCCCAAATCCCTTTAAACCCAGTTTCTTCAACAATTTTTGCGGAAACACCGTCATGTGCTTCCATCAAAAAATCTAGTGACTTAGACGTGAATATTTCTTTTAGTTGTGTGGTTTTTTTGGTCATGGTATTTGTATTTTTCATTTCTTTGAATTTTAGTGGATTCTATGTGATTTTTTCATCGAAAATGCCGTTCTTTACAGACCATCGTTGGAACAAACGATCACGCAAATGAACCCTTTTAGCCCATAACCTGTGTTCCAAAAGGTTGTAATTTAATTCACGTCCCCCATCCTCACCTTGTAATAGGATACCTGAATTCAAGTCAAGAAACCACAAAAGTAGTCTCACAAGCGATTGAAGGTAATCAGCGTTGGAAGCTGGTATATCTGATTCCAGGGTTTTTCGTAAAGCCCGGCTTGATTGAGCCGCTTTATCCACCCTCTTGGGAAGTTCGGCATGTATCTGCTTTCCGTTATCTAAGCTATAAACGTGAGCAGTGTATTCAGTGACCTCTAATTTGGGACTGGGCAAGTCAAAGATCTGGCGTTTGATAGTAGTGATAATCTGAGCGTCATCCAACGCAGTGTCACTGTCGGGACAGTGTTTAAGTTGCAACTCATGTTTTTGATCGGGATTTTGTACTAGTTCGAGTGTTTTGCCTTTATGACTGCGCTTTTTGCCACCAGTACGCCCATTTTTCTTTTTCAAACTTTTTTGTGAAGACTTGTTCAGCCGACCGCTGAAAGGCGGTTTTGAACTGTTGCGGCAATTCATTTTGAGCTTGGCTCCCAGTTTCTTGGTTCGCTCCTCCAGACTCAGTATTAAAACGGCCACCGCATTGTGATTAAGGCACACCTCTTCTCTAAATTGCTTGCATCGTGTTTTCTGATGACTGCTTTCCACTGGAATAACTTAATAATTTGTTTAGGTGAAGAGTTAAAACATTCTTTCTATTTCGCCGTTTCGCCCACAAAAAGTGGTTCTCCATCATTGATCCCGCCAATAATCACGCCATTGCTAACCACTACGGCACTTGCACATGTTTTATTTCGGGTCATTGGAACAACCTTCGCATCAAGCAGCTTTTTATCCTCAAAAATGTAGGCGAATACCGAGGGAAATATATCCTGTAAAACGGTAATATCATCATATTTTGGGAAGTTTTCCGATGGCCACTTTATGGCTAAAAATGTACCGAATCTATCTTGTATATCTAAACGAGAAATGTCGGAAATGTCATATATACCTCCGGTGTTGGTACAATTTTTAGTAAGGTAGGGACCATGGTCACCTGCTATAATAATTAATCCTTCAGGATCATTTCTGGTTATAATATCAATATCCTCCATCATTTCAATATTTGCTTTTACCAGTCTCTCCTCGAAAAGTTCAATTTCATTATTTAAGCAAGCCCCTGAGTTTTGACTGTGACCTGGGAAATCACTATGCATATAAATAAATCTTGGTTGTTTCAATTCACTTTCAAAAACACCTAACTTACACTCGACAAATTCCTCATACGTCAGTTTATCTAAGCTAAAATCAAACCTGAACTCTCCCATAAAAATAGAGTGTAAAATCGTTTTTTGCACTGATGATGACTTTTTTGGCATTGTAAAATCGTAGCTAGATTTATAACCTTGGAAAAAATAACGGTTTGAGAAAATGCCAAAAGTCTCGTAACCATAACTTTTAAAAATGTTTTGAACCACCCCATCTCCAGAAACTGCCCGTCTCTGGTTACCATAATACGAAGTAGATGCATTTAGAACTCGACTCATCGTTGCAGTTGAGCCGGCGGCAATCGAATATGTATATGGATACAACTTAAACCCCATCTTCTCTAAACAGGCTTCTTGGGCGCTATTATCTACGCCGTACTGAAGCATCGTTTCATTAATTACATAGGCATCATAAACCAGAAGGTAAATATTTGGTAATATAGTTGGTTTTCTCGAATCAACAAGGTTTACGAGTATGCTATCATCGTTGCTAACCTCCTCCTGTGCTTGGACTTCGTCATTAAAAATTAATTGTATTCCGTTGTTTACAAAAAAGAAAACAGCAATGCATAAGTACAATGCCTTCCTTCCTTGAAATTTCTGTATGGTTCCGATTAAAAAAAATGTTGCACAAAAAATTAGGATCTGAACCTTTAAGTTCCCCTCCTGCAACCAATGTAAATCAAAGCTTAATGCTGCCATGTTTGTGATTGTAAATGCGAATGTAAGACCTACAATCAGTAATAATCGTGTCGAGCTAATAAAGCCTAGTACTAACGGGAAAACGAATAATAATACTGCAGAAAATGTAGTAAATACCGTTACTACATATAGGAATCCATTTAAAGACAGTATATCCTGATTGTTTATTAAGTACCTAACAATCGGTGTCAATGGAAGTAATAGCAAAAATGCATCTCCCGTGTAAATCTTCTCAGGACTAACTATTATTTTTGGTCTATTATCTTTGTCCGTACAGTGTAAGTATAATATTATAAAAATGAGACAAGACGCAGCAGCCAATAGCGACGAGTAAATACAAGTCTTGTAGGCAAAATGCGCGTTTACATTTTTGGCATAATCAGGTTCTATTAACCAATTAACAAATTTGTAGTACAGTGCACAATACGCAGTCAAAGCAACGAGAGGAATAAACGCACATTTCAACACATTAGAAGGCGTGACTGTGGTCCGAATTAGCCCAAAAACTAAATCAGCTACGTTACACAATAATCTACCAAAACCTAAATGTCCCGTCTTTTTCTTATTAGTCTGAAACCATGAATAAACGTTTTTGAACATCAAAATAGCGTTATTTGCGGTCCAATACAAAAGTAATCCGGACGATTGTGTGTAAAGCAGCACTAAAAATATAAACGCAATAATGCTGACCTGTGTTAGATCTCTCTTAGTAAAATGAGGGGTTGCAAATGCAGCAATTAAATTAAACAATGTCATCAATATAGGCAGTAGGTTTACACCATTGATGAGATTATCTTCTAGGCTAAGGTCTTTTAGAATAAAGAAAGAAGCTCCCTTTAATTCTTCTAGATCCTTGAGCATGTAGTAAGTTATAAATAATGCGGGCAATTGCACAAAAAGCGGCGCCACTTTCCGAAGAGCCATAAAAGGCGAATAGCTATATCTTCGGTACAAATTTTGAATCCGCCGATGCTGTTGCTCGCCCGAGCATTCAAGCTTAATCTGTTTAATTTGCGGCAATATTACAGAAGCTATTTCATTTTCCCGCTTAACCATTCGTCCTGCCAGCTTTACCAAAGGACTTAGGATAACTGATATGATAAAGGAAAGAAGGATAAGGGACCAACCCAGAGAACCTATTATCGAATCAATGCCCAAGAATAAAGTCCTGTAAGCGGAGAGCAATTCACTTAAAAAAATAATAGCAAACATATCCTTAAACCTCTTCTCGTTGGATAGCTGTTGCTAAGTAATCAACTATTTTTTCGGCTGATTTAGTCCAGTTAGCAACAAACTCTTCCCGGACTTTTTCCATGTCTTTTTTCCTGAAATTATGCAAAAGTTCAGAAACAACATCTGAAACGCCAGTGATGCTGTCTTCATCGATAACAGTACTGATCAAATCACTTACTTTATCGGACCAAATTTCTTCGAGTTCAGCAGCTTCGTATCCCTCCAAATTTTTTTTTGGAACATCCAGAGTTATAACTGGTTTATTAAATAAGAAAACATAATCAAAACGAATCGAAGACATATCAGAAATAAGCAAATCAGAAGCGTGCATCGATTCCAGTGGCGATACTGTATTATCCCATCGTACTTTCGGTAGGTCAGCAAGTTCTTCTTTACACTGATTAATGAAATCCGCTTCTGAAGTAAACGACTGCGGATGAGGCCTGACAATTACCGAAAAACCTTTTTGTGCCAACGCACGAATAAATGTGGTACCGTAAACAAATAGACAACCTTTTTCTCCCCACGAAGAGCCGATCAGGATGGTTGGTGATTCGCTGGATTCTTTTGCCGGCAGCTCTTGAATCCGCTGATTGAGCTCATCAAGATACGGCAAACCCAAGGTTAGCAGTTTTTTCTCAGTTAAAGCACGTTTGCTTTCAATTTCACGAATGGATTTTTTCTGAAAGTCACCTACCATGACAACAGTGTCGTATGCGTCCAGCGAAAACCTTTTGTAATCAGCAATATCTGAAACAGAGTGGAATAAGTGCATAAAGTTTTTAACTTCCGTCGGTCGCTTGAGTGGGTATCCTTTTGCACCAATATTGGGTGTTGTCGCTAACATTAAAGACGCCTTTGAATGCTCAATGTAAGTATAACCCTTTTGCCTTTCTGGAAGCAACTTAGAATCCATGTACGAACTTTCGATTTTCAAAGCTGGATCATGAACATCCAGAGTCAGATATCGAAAATGTATTTTCCGACATATTAATTCTTCAATGATCAAACGGAATGTACCCCAGTACATCCGCCTTTCACCAAAAATTATGATTTCATGGCGTACATCAGAATTGCTCTCCTGCAAATCTTTTCCAAAAAAACGATAAAAGAGAGATTTTAATGCGTACATGGAACCAGCCGCCGCCGCTGCTGCTGCGCTAATCAAAGCACTTCCAGAACTTGGGTCAAGATATGCGAAGAGAATATTGGGCAAGATTAAAAAATAAACCAAAACAACGGCTACTCGACTAAAACATAAATAATTGCCTTTGCTTGAAAAACTTTCTTTGATTTTCGTCGAATTATGCATGAACTTATATGATTAGAGTGCGTACCTGTATCCAGTTACCACTAGATGTGGTGTTTATCTGTATGAATTTATCTTCAAATGGCTATCAAACATCGATTTTACTGAGGTTGGTCCAACAGCTACAGGGTTTTCAACGAGTATATAGAAGAGCTTGCCGCGATACCGTGATCGTGATTTTTGTCGATTAAACCTAAAGGTGTATTTGTCCAGATAATACTCAAGGTGTTTTTCTTGACTTATCGCTCCTTGTAGTATATAAAATAGTTAGCTTTTTATTTAAGTTGGTAATCCGATGACATCATGAAAGTAAGCTGTCCCCAAGAACAGCATCTTTGTAGACAATTATCATGGTGATAGCCAATCTGAAGTAATCCGATGTAGGTTTTGTCTGCCTGAACCATACCACAAAGGCAATCTCGTCCTGGCCGAATCATCGCATGTCTGAGTTTATGCAACCAGAACCAAGCCTTACGATAACCGTCAAGACCAAGAATCCGCTGCAATCTCAATATATTAGCACCGTATTTTTGACTAATTATTTGCCAAATGGCACGTAACCATAAATGCAGAGCTAGCTTTGTATCTTGAAAAATAGTTCTAGCCGTAACTGAAGTCTGTACACCACAGTCCGCACATTCATGGAGTCCATTGGTTCGCTGCCAGGCTTTGTCGTTCCTACAATGTGGACAGAAAAACCCATTTACCCAACGGATATCTGCCAAATACTTTTGACAAGCTGATTCTGAACAAAATCGTTTTTCGAATTTCATTATCGTTTTCGAATAGTCTTCCATTCCAGAAAACACCACATCTAGTGGTAAACGGAGACAAGTGCATACATGAATTACATAATTTGTTTGTTCGCCCATGACTTAATTTGAGAACGCCTGAACACTTTGTTTAACTGTGTTCATCGGTGGTCTAGGCATTTCTGTATCATAAGCACACTTTATGTGCATCATGCAAAGGCCATGGCCTGAAACATTTAGTAAACATTCTTTAAAACGGTCCACATCTTCAACGATTTCTTCACAGACATGAAATCCTGAACCTTGCGCAATTTTCCGGTAATCTACGTGCCTCTGGTAAGTATATTGACCTCCTGTGCTTTTGTTCGATTCATTATCAAAAACAAGATACAATAAACTACCTTGATCTTCTTTAGAGTAACGTGCAGCCGTTGTCATCCCTCCCATGTGCATAACAAACTCTGCGTCACCACCACAAACAACAGTATCATTGCCTCCCAAGTATGATCCTAAACCAATGCTCAAGGCACCACCCATATTACCAGCCATATAAAAATTTTTGGTTTCAGGCATTAATGAATACATTTCTCGGGCCAAGTTTCCGGTCGTGCCGACAAACACAGTTTCGCTGTTAGCATACACTTTATTCAAATGCTGAAGATACTTGCTACGCGGGGGATAGCTGGAAAGATCCAGTCGATGCTTACTTGCAAGCTGGACTTCAGAAAAAAAGCCTTTGCTCAACAACAATATCTTATTTTCAGTTAAAGCAGAAAATAGTTGATCGGTTACCTTTGAATTATCAGCAATCAGGGCTTCACTTTCATACCCATATGCTGAAATCAATTCCCGCAACCACTTTGCAAGATGCTTGTGCTGAATCTCACTATCACCCTCTTTGTAAGTTCGCCAGCTAGTGATTATTGGAAAACGGACATCGTATGGTTTTAATAAACTGGTGATACAGCTTCCCATGTTTGTAACTCCTGATGACTGAACAATAACAATCGGTCTTTTACCAGACATCCGCAATCCTGCAGCGACAGAACAGGCAACCGCTTCACTTGCACAGGGTACATAGGCTATTCTATCTGAATTATTGATGCATGCATTAATCAGATTTTTTGCAAATGAGCATGGAACCACACATAGATGTGTGAATTCTGCTTGATACAATCTTTCGATAAAATCTTCTGTGTTAACCATTCTACTAATTATTCTTAATATTCTCTAATGCTATCCTGTCCGTTACCTGTACTTTCTCATTATGAATTTCACCAAGGTGACAAATAACCGAACCCGGCAAATCTATTCTTGGCGTATACAAAACTATACTGTCATCCTTAGGTAAAACTTGGGCATCGAGATAAGTGCATAACAATGGTTGATTGGTTTTTCGGGGTATGTACTTGGCAAATTGCCTCATAACTTTAGCCTTACTGTCAGCTACGCGTTTTCGGAAAAGAGTGTGATGAGGCATGACACCGTAAAGCGATGTTATGGCATGGTATGGACCTGTAACCTTCTTCTCTTTGTGAGTATTCAAATTAAAATAAAAATTCGATGTTTCACGTGGCGTTAATTTTGATTTATAAGTTACAAAACACGCCCCAGTTAATCCAAACAAGCCTTTGCATGAACTAAAAGCAGTAAGATCACATAACTCGTGCCCATCTTCCAATCCGATCGAACCAGTGGCATCGGCATATAATAATGCTCCGAATTCATCAGCCTTTTCACGTACTTGCTGCAAATCAACTTTCATCGCACAACTAGTCTCTGTGTACGCACAAAGTACCCAATCATAGCTGCCTTTAACATCCTTTAATTCCTCATACCCACACTTAGTTACTGTACAATTACCAGGAAGCAAAGACTCTAGTCGGTTGCTATAATAACCGGTAGAGATTAGCAACACTTTTCCGGATACGAACGAATGAGCAGCCAATTCTAAGGAAAAGGTAGAGGACCCTTGTGCCATGACAATTTCATCTTGTCCGGACAGATCCTTAACCCAATCCAACACTTGCATGGCAATGTCTTGGTAAGTTTGATCACCTCGCCCGAAAACCGGTTGTATCTCTGATAAACTTTGTGGCAATACCGCCGCAGGACCAGGCGTCAACATCAACTTTGCATTCCGAATCGATGTAACCGATCGAAGTGCCCGTTCTCTTAAATCACTACTACTAACACCTTTCGTACGAGGCAAAACTAACAATTTCTCAGGTGGTATTTGGTTGGAATTATCTTCTCCATGAACAAGCAAATCGATGGCGTATTGATCCAGAATATCTTCGCTCAACAGCCAAGGAGTTGGCACCACTTCCTCGACAAGTTCTAAAGCGCACAGTATTTCTCTACGATGTTCGTACGAAATCTCAGGCACGTAGCCTTTATGTGACTCAATCTCCTCATCTGTTGTTAGTCCAACAATTACTTTACCGTGCTCGCTTGCTTTATCGATCAAACGAATATGCCCATGGTGAAGCAATGTTGCAGACATATCTACCATTATTCTCTTCATGCAAAATATAAACAGTATTATCTTCGGTTATAAGAATTTTACGAACTATCCTTTAAACTTACACTACCGGACAAAACAAGTATTTGTAAAGATGAATTGCAAAATATCTAATATTGTTCCCTAAGCCTGTGCTAGCCGACGCATGGCATGCCTGAAATGATCCAAGCCATATCTGAATACGGGGGTGCAAAAAGGGGTCGGTGCAAGGTTTCATGAGGTGCAAAAAGGGGGGTGCAAGGTTTCATGATTTTTTAACAACCACATCGCTCCTAGGAGTCTGTTATAAGTTGTTGCAAAAAGCGCAAGTGACATTGAATTCCCGACCTTCAATGCCTCGTAGCTCTGTTTTACTAGTCCGAGATTTTTTATATGTGTTTTTATCAAGTCTTGCAGCAGGGGATATCTGTTAGGATATTGCGTTTTCAATCGATTGTATCAGTGGAAATAATTTGTGATGTATAGAAAATTGAAGCTTTTAGGTATTTGGGTGGCTTCTGTGCATTTAGTTAATGCTCAGATGTTACCACCTTATTCGAATAATGTGATCGTGTCCGAAGCGCCGCTGAAAGAACTGCAGACGCCGATAATGAGTTTGGACGACATGTTTGAATTGATCCGGAAAACTAGCCCGGAAGTTTTGTTTGAGCGTGAAAAAATTCGCCGGGCATTAGAGGAAAAAATTCAGGAGCGATCCGCTTTGCTGCCACAAGTTTCATTGACTGCTTCGCAAATACGCCAGCAGCTGGGTCTTGGATTTGTCGGAGATCAGGGAAACTTTCCTCCATTTAATAATTTTGGAACTCAATTTGAGTTGAGCCAGACGCTGTTTAATACTGAGCGCTATGCAAACTATGAGCTCGCTAAGCTTGAGCTCGCGATTGCAAAGATGGACTACGAAGTGATTTATCAAGATATACTGGATCGTGCGGTTAATCTTTACTTCACCCAACTGCGGGATCTGAATCAGAAAAAGATCATCGAAGGCGATATTGAGCGTAGCCGTGAGCTATTGCAGCTTGCAAGTGATCGATTTGAAGCGGGCGCTGGAGTGGAAATAGATGTCACACGAGCAAAGGCGCGCTTGGCAAGTGATCAACGTGAGTTGTGGACCTCGAAGGTAAATATTCAGTCTTCAATTCTGCAATTGAAAGCGCTTTTGGATATGGATCTGGATTTAGACTTAAGGCTGGATGAATCGCTGATTGACCATCTGAATGCTCCTCCGCATCTCGAAAACTACAGAATCAAAGGTAACGCCTTAATTGAATTGCTTCCGGAACTGGAAGCACAGCAAAAACGCTTGGATCAGGCCGAGTTAACTCGAAAAGCAGCCGGGTGGCAGCGCCTGCCAAATATCGAATTTACCGGGAACTGGGGTTATGCCGCAAATGACGCTTTTCAGGATGAAAAAAATGAATCCTGGCTTTTAGGCGTCCAGGCAAGCGTACCGATTTTTGAAGGTTTTTTGATTCGCGCTCGGAAACGAAATGCCGATGCTGCTCTGCGCCAACAGAGCTATCAAATGCGGATGTTAGAATTGGAAATTGAACGTGAATTCAGAACAGCTTTGTTTGAAATGAATGCTCGCTACAAGGAAATCGAGCTGGCTGGAGAGGAAGTGAAGTTCGGCCACATAGAAGTAGAACAGGCCTCTATTCGTTATCGCGAAGGACTTACAGATAATAGCGAACTAATCGATGCGCAACAGCGGCTCGCTGATGCTAACCGAAGTTATCTGAATTCCGCATATTTATACGGGTTAAGTCGCCTTGCTTTTGCGCGCTCAATTGGTTCCGTTGAGACAGTATTGGACTAAGGGAACAACCGCAGAGCGCCATTAATCAAAGTCACCAATGCGTGGATGTGAACACGAGTTAAAGCCTAACGAGTTGATACTTGCTTCGGCATCACCGCGCCGCAATGAACTGCTGAAGCGGATGGGATTGTTATTTAGAACTTGTCCGGCAAATGTTCGGGAGTTGGACGACTCTGCGAAGGGGCCGGAAGACATGGTAGCAACGAATGCTCGTTTGAAGGCGGAATCGCTTGTCAAAAAGTTTCCAGAATCGCTGATACTGGGTTCCGACACAACAGTTGCACTTGCAGAAACCATCTTGAATAAACCTGTGAATATGGAAGAGGCACGTGCGATGTTACAACAGCTTTCGGGGCGCTCGCATCAAGTGTATACCGCAGTGGCGCTGCTTTGGAAGTGTGGTGATTTCGACGAAGGCTTTGTCGAGGTGAGTAACGTTCAATTTAAACAGCTGAATAACGCTGTAATTGATGCCTATTTTGAATTGGTAAATCCACTTGATAAAGCCGGCGCGTATGGCATCCAGACTGGACGAGAGCTAATTATTGAATCCGTTGAAGGCTCTGTTGAAAGTGTGATGGGCCTTCCGATACAGGCTTTGCAGGCACGATTTCTAAAACTGGGTTTTGATTTCAGTCGATCGCAGTGATTAGATGGTTTCATATTGAATCAAAATTACAATTTTCAGCAGCCCAACTGGCAGTATGATCCACCACCGAGTGATCAACGGCGGGCCATTCTGATTGCATTTTTGTCTACGTTGCTGCTCCACGTAGTCGCGCTTATACTGTTGCCTGAGGATTGGCTCGTGCAGCCAATGCATACCGATGCGTCGAAGGACGAAGAAACAATAGAGTTGATACTGGAAAGAGATACACCGGAAAAGCCGAGATACGTCGAAGCAAACCCGAAAGCGCCCGAAAATGAGCCTGATCGAAAAGACTTCTATTCTTTTCGATCACAACAGTCTGCAGATGAAAATCCGGAAACATCTAAGGACGACTTCCCAACGGTTGATGGAGATGAAGCATCGCAAAAAATAGTTCAAGGTTCTGCAGATCAACTGGAGTCAGCGCTACTTGAAGCTGGTGTGTTTGCGCTTTCCAAAGAATCTGGTGGCAGCAAAGGTGAAGATGGCCGGAGCGTGCAGGCTGAGAGTTTCAGTCCATCGGTTTTATTGCCGCCGACACCGGATTTTATTCGGCAGAAACCCGAAGTTGAAGAGGGACCTGGTAGCAGCTTGGAGGTATCTGGGTCTAGCCAGCAGATTGTTGATAAAAGCCTGTATGCCGACGAGCCCATCCAACTGTATCGACTGACGCCAACCGAGGTAAGCAGTCAGGCTAATAGTAGCTCAGAGAGCAATGCGTCCCAAGCAAGACCTCTGCCTCGCAAACGGCCCAGGCTATCTCCGGATGTATTACAAGGTCCTTTGGCACGTTCAAAAAGCTCAGCCGGACGGCGGGGAGAAATTGCACTCGATGCAACTTTTAGTCAGTTTGGTGAATATGAACAGCAGTTCTATTTGGCTTTACAGGCTGGCTGGCATCAGGAGATCGATTTTTTTCAGCCCATTGATACCTCAGCGAACGTAGCTGTGCAATTTAGAATAAAGGCAGATGGGACTGTTGATGAGATCACCATATTGAACAGTACTGCCAGCGAAATTGCTACATCGATTTGCGAAATAGCGCTTACCAAGCGATCGCCATTTCGACCATGGACGAAGGAGATGATTCAGGTTTTTGGGAAAGAGCGCATCATAAAAGTGTCTTTTTTATATCGCTGATAGGTTGGCTGCAGTTGATTATGTTTTTGGAAGAATTAAACCTACATTCGTGAGTTGAAATCGTGATCTTTCATAATCTTTTGCTCTACAATGCATTGAGCAGCTGACTTAACGCGCCAAAAGGCGCGCCTTCACAGCTCAGCAATACCTTGTAAAACAAAATCTTACAAAATCTCATCGACCTCTACTCACGAATCTAGTTTTTAAAAATATTTTTCAGATTAATCGAATTTCGGTCGCGACTAATTTTCGATCGATCTAACTTTGGTCTTGACCAATTTTCGATCAATCGTTTTTTGGCCATAAATGGAACGCGTTTATACAACATTTATCGAAGAGCACTTTGAGTCTAACAGACAAATGTTATTTCTTTCCGGCCCACGCCAGGTGGGTAAAACCACTTTGAGTGTATCTTTAGAAAAGGACTTTCACTACTTTAACTGGGACGATCAAAACGACCGACAAAGAATTATTACAGGACAATCTAAGGTTGCAGATGCAATCGGTTCAATTTCGGATCAGACGATTGTCTTCGATGAACTGCACAAGTATGCGGATTGGAAAAATTTCGTAAAAGGGTTTTACGACAAATATCGCCAGCCGAAATGGAAAATCATCGTAACTGGTAGCGCGCGATTAGATACCTATCGCAAAGGAGGTGATAGTTTAATGGGGCGTTATTTTCACTTCTCGATTTTTCCCCTATCCGTAGCTGAACTGTTAAATACAAATAGGGTTAGCGAGACGCTGATACGTCAGCCTAAAAAGATTGAGCCGGAAAAATGGGAAACGCTGCTGGAATTTGGTGGTTTCCCTGAGCCATACTTAAAGGCGAACAAGCGTTTTCATCGACAATGGAGCGCCTTGCGTAAAAATCAGTTTCTCCAGGAAGACATTCGCAGTCTCGGTACAGGCTATGATCTTTCTAAAATAGAAGTTCTTGCCGAACTTATAACCATGAATGCGACTCAGATGCTAAATTATTCCAATCTGGCAAAGCATGTAAGAGTCTCTGTTGAAACCATACAACGGTGGATCGCGCTTTTAAAGCAGCTATCCTATTGCTTTACCCTTCGACCTTGGAAAAAAAACATCAGTCGCTCTCTTTTGAAAGAGCCTAAACTGTATCTGACAGACTGGTCTCAGATAAAAGATCAAGGTAAACGCAATGAAAACTTGATTGCTAATGCGCTTTTGAAAGCAGTTACCGGGTGGTCTGATCTGGGTTTTGGGGAATTTGATCTCTTCTATATTCGAACGAAAGAGAAGCGCGAGGTAGACTTTGTTGTAACAAGAAATCAAATCCCGTGGTTTTTGGTCGAAGTCAAAACATCTCAACAATCTATAAGTCCCCAATTAAAGTACTTTCAAGATATGATTCAGGCAAAACATGCTTTTCAGGTGACGATGAACATGCCCTATCAGGATTTGGATGTATTCACTACCAACAAACCGATTATAGTTCCTGCGGTTACTTTATTGTCCCAGTTGCTTTGATGGTTTTTTCTTTATTGTTTTCGTAGTATTTTGAAGAGACTGCTGAAATTTATTTTTGTTTTAAGCCACTAACGATTCGATGGACACTCGCCAGCAAGTCTGTATCAATAACTTGCCACTTGGGCCTGGGGTTAAATTCCTCGGTTCCAATTCGCATGGGCTGATCGCTTTGGAAAAGCCGACTGGAGTGATGGCGCATCCCAATCGAAACGGTGATCAGGGACGTTGCTTGCTTGTTGCTGATTACAACTACAAAGATGAAGTTTATACTTGGAGTACAGCCAATCTTGTTCGACGAGCATGGCTTCTAAACCGACTGGATTCACCTACATCCGGCGTACTGCTGCTTGCGCTGGATGAGGGAATGGTTTCTGTGGTTCATCAGTCGTTTGCTGTACACAAAGTGCGTAAGACTTACTACGCATTGGTCAAGGACTGGCCGTCTCCAGACTCCGGATGCTGGAAAGATGTTCTGAAGAGAGACGCTTATCGAACTGCCAAGGTCGCCAAATTTGAATCCGGTGGCTTTGCACAAACTCACTATCAGGTAATGTCCAAGCCAAACGGGAATATTCCGATTTCTCTAATCAAACTAATGCCGGTAACCGGACGTACGCATCAGCTTCGGATTCAATGTAGCCAACATCGCCATCCCATTGTTGGCGACCGTACGCATGGTGATTTCAAATTTAATCGCAGAATTTCATCACTTAGCGGAGAGAAGCGTATGATGCTACATTCTTCTGAGCTAGATTTTGGCTACAGAATCCGGGGCAAAGAATATAGGTTTAATGCTAGGTCAGAATTGCCGGAAGCATTCACAAAATTACTGGAGAGCAATCGGCAGATGCAGTGATGTGCGCGCCGAGCTTTGCAGTTATCGAAGAAGCCTCTCATTGTGAAATCTTGCAAATAGTAAAGAACAGGACATTACTAATATCATGACTGCATTAACAGCAATAATTGAAGAGTTGAGGCTTCTCCCTCCCCAGAAAAGAGAGGAAGTAGCTACTTTTATTTGACTGGATGTCGATGCATATACCGGAGGATGCTTTGCGGGAGTTGACTCAGGATTGGCTCAGAAAGGTTACCCCATTTCTGGCAATGATGTTTGGATTGCCGCTCTGGCGTCTTTAATATGGACTGTATCTGTTCACAAAAGATAACCATTTAACCCTATAGTAGCCTTTGAATCCAGCTTACGCACCTGCTGAGATTTTGCTTTGGCTATTCAACTTGACCTTGTAAAATGAAACAAGAAGTTTGAGAAATTCTAAGCTCCGAGTATGTACAAACTTTTTATCCCAAAGCAGAAAGCCAGTGACCAATGACTGAGAATAAACCAAACTATCTATTTATTGGAGTTGGAGGTATGGGAATGGCCCCTCTGGCAGGCTGGATGGTTCGCGCGGGGTACGCTGTTGCCGGATGTGATGACAATCTTCAGGAAAACGTGCGTCGGGTTCTTGCAGACTCTGGAGTTGCTCTGAGTGACTTCTTGTTGCCTGAGAAGGTGAGCCAGTTTAACAGGATTGTTCACTCGAGTGCAATTAAGCCAGACCATCCTCTTCTTGCAGAAGCACATAAGCTTGGGATCGAGACATTGCGCCGAGGAGAAATGCTTGCCGAGATTGCAGCTTCTAAGCGGCTGGTTGCGGTTGTTGGCAGTCATGGAAAAACAACAACTTCGGGTATGATTGCTCATGCGGTGCGTCGTTGTAATGCTGAAGTGAATTATATTGTAGGAGGCATGTTTTCAGATGCATCTTTGGTGCCTTGCCACTACGCGGATAGTGACTGGTTGGTTGCCGAGGTGGATGAGAGTGATGGTACGATAGATCAGTTTTCACCTGAAATAACCGTGCTGCTGAATGCAGACTGGGATCATATGAACCGTTACACTGACAGTAGAATGCTGGACGCTACGTTTCGAAGTCTGATCGGGCGCACTCAGAGATATGTGTTGCTGCCTGCTGAGGATAGCTTGACGGATAAATTCAATGATGCAGGCAATGTTCAAAAGCTAACTTTTGGAAAGGGTGGAGACTTCGAATCGAATATTGAAACAAGTGGCACTTTAAGTCTCTCTGGAAAGTTTGAAACGATACAGGTCGAATCATTCGGTGGGGGCTACATAAACTATATTGACGGGACCGCTGCGCTTGTCGTGCTTGAGTTGCTCTCAATTAAATGGCCGACAGATGTTCTGTCCGACTTTAGTGGTATGGCTCGCAGGCAAACTGTTTTGCATCAAGATGAGCAGCTAACTGTGATGGAAGATTATGCGCATCATCCCACTGAGATTGCTGCTTTGTTTGACAGTTTGCGAGCTCTAGCGCCAGATCGCCAATTAGCTGTTGTTTTTCAGCCGCACCGTTACTCCCGTACCAGCCAGTTCAAGCAGGCGTTTGCGACGATATTGCAAGAGGCCGACCAACTTTTTTTATTGCCGGTTTATGCAGCTTACGAACCGGTAATTGAAACTGGGACGACGGAGGCTTTTGTTCAGGAATTTCAGTCTAATTTGCCGGAAGTTCTGGAAATGACTATGCGGGATGCTCAAAAGCTTGCCAACTCACTCAGCGACAAACCAACTTTGCTCGCCTTTGTTGGAGCCGGAGATATTCATTTATTTGCTCGGATGTTTGCCTCGATGTACCGCAGTAGTTTTGATGTAGATCGGGCTTGGCTCGATTTTTTAAAGGACCGTGTTGCGCCGGAGTGTGTGATAAAGAGATCCGAACCGCTTGCAAAAAAAACCACTATACGGATCGGTGGCACTGCCCGTTTTTACGCCGAGCCGAGCAATCTAAGTGATTTACGTATGCTGTTAAGCGCGTCAAATTTGTTTGAATTGGAGTCATTTTGCCTAGGTCGTGGGTCTAATATTCTTATTCCTGATGACGGTTTTTCAGGTCTTTTGATACGTTTTTCAGGTACTTCCTGGCGTCGTATGGAGCCTTTGGCGGGTGGTCGTATCTGGGCTGCGGCAGGGGTTCGCCTCAAAGAACTGTGTGGTTATGCTGCAAAAGTAGGTCTTACCGGATTTGAGTTTCTTGAAGGTATTCCCGGCTCGGTCGGCGGGGCGCTGCGCATGAATGCCGGCGCGATGGGGAAGTGGATGTTTGATGTGGTTGAGCGGGTTCAGATGCTGGACTCAGAGGGGAAGTTTCAGAATTTGTCCAAAGACTGTTTTCATGTTGAATACCGGAAGGTGGAAGAGATTAGCCAGGGAATTGCGCTGGGAGCGATCTTGAAGAGTGCCGAGGTTGAAGAAGAGGTCTCTATTCGTGACCGGATGAACAGCTACGCAGATGTGCGTAAATCTTCCCAGCCAAGAGAGCCGAGCGCAGGATGCATCTTTAAGAATCCAGAGGGTAATTATGCTGGTAAGCTAGTCGATACTTATGGATTAAAAGGTATGCGTGTTGGCGGCGCGGAGGTGTCCGACGTACATGGGAACTTTATTGTAAATCGCGGTGGAGCCAAGGCAGAAGACGTTATTGAGTTGGTGCGTCAGATTCGTTGCCGGATACACGATCAGTCAGGTTATCTTCTAGAGCCCGAAGTTTTGTTGCTCGGACATGTCTGGGACACTGTTTTGGAAGAGGGTAAAACCGATATTATTATCGATGGAAAAACAAGTGGTGTCTGATAAAGAATCAATAGTTGTTCTGCACGGAGGTGTTGGCCCCGAACGAGAGGTCTCTCTGAGCAGCGGTCAGGCGATTTCGGAAGCGCTAAAAAAACAGTTTGAGGTCGAGCTATTACGCGTTGACAGCGAAGAGTTGCCCAAATCGATTAAACGTGATAAATCAATCGTATTTCCTGCTTTGCACGGAGTGTTTGGAGAAGATGGGCGGCTACAGACGCTTCTAGAAGAAGCCGGAATTCACTACTGTGGCAGTGATGCGAAGTCGAGTTGTCTGTGTATAGCAAAGGACTTGACTAAAGAACGTGCTCGGAAGCTTGGTATCGCAACGCCCAAGGCGATTGCTTTTCAGGGTGAGAATGTGCCGCTTGCGGATGCAGTGATCGATGAGCTTGGATCTTCGCTGGTGATCAAACCATCTGATCAAGGCAGTAGTTTTGGGCTGACGTTTACAGAGCATCGATCTTCTTTGGGTGTTGCACTCTCCAAAATCCGAGCAGGCAACTGGTTGGTTGAGCAGCGTATATGTGGGCGAGAGCTAACGGTGGGTTTACTGAATGGCAAAGCAATGAGTGTCGTTGAGATATTAAGTCCAGGAGGCAAGTACGACTTTGCGGCTAAATACACTCCCGGAGCGACTGAGTATCGTTATCCAGCAGAATTGGATTCAACGATTGAGGCACAGATTAAGAAGGATGCGGAGACTCTTTTTGACGAATGCGGTTGTCGCGATTTTGCGCGAATCGATTTTTTGCTGAAAGATGATGCCGCTTATTTTCTGGAAATCAATACATTGCCTGGTTTGACCCCTACAAGCTTGCTACCTAAGAGCGCATCCTGCATTGGGTTAAATTTTAAAGCACTTGCTCGAGAACTGGTAAAGCCCGCATTGCTGCGTTTCAAAGCTGGAAAACAAGAAAATTCCTAAGCATGATTGGGCGAAACAGACAAAAGGGTGAAACGTTCGCTGAAGGCGCACAAAGCTGGCGCGAGTTGGTTGGTTCTCGCCGTTCGCGTATTCATTCTTCTGCAGCTCGTAAACGGCGTTGGATGCGTCTGGCCAAGCTATTCAGCATTTTGGCGCTCTTGATTTTGATTCCAATTGGAATTTTCCAATTGCTCAAAACCCCGAATCAGGATACTAAAAAAGCAGTAACGGCTGCTACTGTTGATCAGCTTGAAAGTATTTTATTTCTCACAGATGGGGTTTTGACTGACAGTTGGCTTGAAGCAACCATCGGTCCGCAAAGGGGACAGCCGATCATGAAGATCGACATTTTTGCTCTGAAGCAGAAACTTGAAGAAACTACACAGGTGAAGTCTGCTTCAGTTGAACGGATTTTTCCAAGTGATCTGCGAATCGAAATTGTTGAGCGCAAGCCTATCTTGCGTCTGATAACTGCAAGCGCCGATGGGACGCGTCACCTGCGGCTAATCGCACGGGACGGAGTTGTCTATCGTGGCTTAGGCTATTCGAGGGACGCTTTGAAGCAGCTGCCTTATTTGCATCCGTACCAGCATGCAGACGGAAGCTATTTGCCACTTCTGGGAATCGAGCCAGTAGTGAAACTATTGGACTTGGTAAACAACATACAACCAGAACTCTTTGATACTTGGGAGGTGGTTTCTTTGCAATATTTTAATGGGAATACAGAATTGCCTGGTCAGGTGATTGAAGTGCGTTCAAGGAATGTGCCTAAGATTGTGTTTAGTGCATCCAAAGACTTTGCGCTCCAGCTAGACCGCCTCGCATATATTCTCGACTACTTTAGAAAAAACGGAGAACCGGCGCTGAAAAGAATCGACCTTTCACTGCGCGGCGCAGCAGCTGTACAACTGAGCAGTGGCCGAGCACAAGTGTATTAGTAGAAGGTTCAAGTTTTGCAGCAGGGTAAGTATTGATTTAGTACAGCAGAATCATCTAGATATACCGTTTAAAACCAAAGCTTTTTCCATATATGAGCCAATCCAAAGTAGTCGGTGCAGTTGAAATCGGAACGTCCAGAATAACGGTTCTTCTGGGTGAAGTAATCGGCGATTCTGAACTAAACATTATCGGGCATCTTTCCTCTCCCTCCCGTGGCGTTAAGAAGGGAGTTGTTGCTGATCTGAAGGCAGCCAGTGATTGCGTGCACGCAGCAATTATGTCTGTAGAGGAAACCACTCGGACGCGCATTGATGAAGTCTATCTTGCTCAAACCGGGAGTCATCTACAAGGCGATTTTAACTTGGGTACGACCACGATAAGCGCCTCAGATTCAATTGTCCGCGAGACTGATGTTGAAGAAGCAAAAAAAGATGCCAGACGGCGTCGTCTCAAAGATTCAAGAACCTACATCCATCACATAAGAAACCCATTTCTGATCGATGGTCACGTCGTTGATAATCCACTCTCGAAGCAAGGTAATCGCTTGGAGGTTGGCTACTGGTCTGTGCATGGGAGCAGTCAGGCAGTAAGTGATAACCTGCGGGTAATTCGTGGTATCGATTTGGAAGTTAGCGATATTATTGTTTCGAGCATAGCGTCTGGCGCTGTTCTTCTCGAAGATTCAGAGAAGGAAAATGGTACTTTGGTTATTGATATTGGCGGCGGTACCGCGGATTTTGTACTATATCGAAAAGGCTATATTGTTTTGACAGGAGCCGTGCCAATAGGTGGCGATCATATAACAAATGACTTAAGTATTGGCCTGCGCATTGGCCGTAAAGACGCTGAGGAAATCAAGCGGAAGAGTGGGCGAGCCTACCATGAAAATGAAGACAACGACAAAAAAGCCTGGCTTTATGGAGATTTGAGTATTGGCGATCGTGAATACCCGCTGGCAGCAATCACAAAAATAATTGAAGCACGAGTCTCAGAAATCTTTGAGATTATTAAGTATACGTTGGAAGAAAAAGAATTACTTATCCCAGGTGATATTGCCTCCGGTGTTACTCTCACTGGAGGGACTTCACGCCTGGAGGGTATTGCTTCTGTCGCCAGCAGTATTCTGGGCTTGGAGGTTCAATCTTCAATAGGACCTCAAAATGTGGCCAAAGAATTAAGGCTGCCTGAATATAGTACAGTATTGGGGCTATTGCACTACGCTCTAACGGGGCAAGACTCCGCTCCTAGCAAATCAAGGTCGGGAGGCATATTGCGCCGAATCAGTAATCTGCTAGGTCGTTGACACTTTAAAAGAATATAGCAAGCAATCTGTGAAAGGCCTCTAGATGCTCAAGGATCAGGGACTGCTCAGACCCGATTGGTAGGCTTCTTTGATCCGGTTCCAGTAAGGCCCACATTGACTCATCAGGCCCTTTTTCTCGGTGTGCGGGTTTGCCGTGAGGATACGCAGTGCGTTATTTTTCAAGCTCTCAACAGGATACGAGACAAATGAAGTTGCCTTGGGGACCACCATAGCTGGAGAACAAAAAGCTGACTTCTGCACCTTTTCATTCATTTCGTTCATCATGATCGCTGGTCATGTAGATGTGCTTTTTCGGATGCACGAATAAAAAAATAAAGGCACCCCAAAATGAGATGCCTTTACCTTTTAAACTTATACAAAAAATGAGGTCATACTCTTCTTTGACGCCAAAAAGCAATGCCAGCTAGTCCAAGTCCCAGAAGAGCGAAGCTTGAAGGCTCAGGAACTACTGCTTCAGGGCTTATACCAGTGGTGGAATAAATCCAGTCCTTGTGTCGATCAAGGCCTGTAGAAGCTGCAATATCTGAATATTTCGAGTCAGAGCTGCCAAGAGATTTACTCGCAACGAATGAATTAATCGCAACGAGATTACCATCAACGAAGAGCCCACCTCCACTGTCCCCTGAAGCAATTAAGTATTCCAATGCTATTGCCTCAGCAGAGCTTGAGCGATCAGATGAAATTCCCCAAAGAGAGTGGCCAGCAAAGTTACTGTCTTGATCTTCGGGATTATCAAAGTCTTGAATCAAGATATTCTCAGCCCAAGTAGTAAAGCTCATACTGGCAGGATCAAGACCAGCTCTAATGTCTGTACCAACAAAGTCGATTACATTATTGCCAGCACGTTTAGTGCCAGCACTGCCATTGGCACCACTTGAACCATCACCAGTCTTTCCGAATCCAACATTGGTGCCTACTGAACCGATAACAGAACCATCATCCCACAAACTAGCGGCTGAAAAATTGCCAAGACCAGCGTCGAACTTTAATAGTGCAATATCAAAACCTTCAGTTGAATCACCAGCCCAATTGTCATGGACAATGATATCAGTCGCATTGTAAGTTGTTTTTCCATCAAAACTGAGATTTACATTCCTTTTACCCTCGACCAAATGTGCAGCCGTTATTGCCCAATTGTCGGAAATTTTGACCGCAGAACCCTGCATTCCATCCGCTATTAATTCAGCTACCGAATCATATTCAGATGCAAGATCAGTATAGTCACTATCACTAGCATTGTTAAGAATAACACCAGCAATGAGAGATTCACTAAATGCTGTGATAAGTATAGTAATCGTACTCAGTGTTTTCAATTTTGTGATGAATAAATTTGTCATTGTATTTCTTTGGCTGAGCAAATCTTTAACTAAAATTGCTTATTTATTTATTAAATATTATTGAATTACATTCTAAAAAACGCCGTTCTGAAAAACGGCGTTTAAAATTTAGCAATGAACAAAAATTTTACCAGAATTTAAGCTGCACGACGTTTTCTGTAGCCTACAAACCCTAAGATTGAGAAAGCTATGCCGAACATTGCATATGTGCTCGGTTCAGGTACTATATTTTCTACTGTGTTTCCTGTTTGCGTAACCTCAGTGACTGTAATCGTTGCGCCACTGAAAGTCATGCCACTAAAAGAATTATCTGCATTCAAGTAATTTTCAATTTGTTGTTTATTGTCGAATAATCTGTTACCTTGACTGTCTATGTTGAGTGTTTGCAAAGTGATGATACCAATACCATTAGCTGTTTTAGTGTCTACGCCAGCATTAAAATATCCATCCAAATAAATATCAATCTCTATTGAATCTTCTATTTTACCTATCTGATAAAACGACCTTTCAAGATTGAACCCATTTATATCATCATTGAGACTAGGCCCCGACAAATAATTGCCGTTAGCATCTTTTGGAAAAGGAATACCAAAGCCAGCAGCAAACTCTCTAGCTGCGGGAGTGTCAGTTGCTAAACCAAAATCCATGAAAGGATTTTCATCAACCACAGTATCTGGAGTGAATTTTACAATCTCTTGAAAGGAGACCGCTGAGAGACCGACGAAATCACCAGTTTGCGATTCGAGTGTACCAAATCCAGATTGTTGCGGCGAAAATACCAGAGAGTTTTTACTTAAGGTTGCGGTTGAGCCGAAAGAGGAAAACTGAGTGCTTCCAGTTGTTATTGCCTGAGCGGATAAAGAAAAGCCTACGAGCGTAATAGCAAGAGTGCTTATCAGTCTTTTGTTCATGTCAACAGTTATGTATTTCATTTTTTTGTTAGCTAGAATTTATTATTAGTTGTTCTTTATTAAAAAGAACGAATCGAAAAGAATTGCTTATTTTTTTAACGCAAGTAGAAAATAGAAAAAAATACAAACAATTTATTTTCTGATTATTACGATAAGGTGAATTAATTGATAGCTATAAAAGCGTGCCTGACATAGCTGAAATACAAGGCCAGGATACTGAAAATTTTAGTTATCAAGAAAAGATGAGATGAGTTCCTGTGATAGGCTGCTATTTAGCAGGGCTGTTTAGTTCTCGATAAATCACGCTGAGACAGCTGAAACGTCTGTCAGCGTATATTAATCCAATCAGCGCTTCTGAAACGCTTCTCTTCTTGTTCTATGAGTTGCTCATCCGGGAAGTTTTTTAAATCTTCGGAAAGGGCTAGGTTGAATGCATTGGATAACGTGGCTGTGAATCCTTTAGAGAACTCTTTGTAATTCAATGTAATGGGAAGCGCGCTTCGATCGATCGAACCTTGGATAAGAGTACTCTCGCGGGTACGTTTCATTGCTGCCCCTGCAATTTTTTTACCGTTAGCATTAATTATGTCATCTTTTGTTGATGTTACGAAGCATTGGCTTGGTCCGGTTGTTGGCTCAGAGGTTTGACCGCAGAGACGAGGGCAGGGCGCCAGTTGAGTTGTAATTGATTGGTCGGCCAGCGCTTTTTGAATGCAGCGATGGACTTTTGCGTATAACTCAGTTGCCCGAATTTGTGCTGTTTCAATTTGAGAATGCAATACCAATGCATAGGTCCAATCATTCCGATGATCAACAATGCCACCGCCGGTGAGGCGGCGGCAGAGAGCTATACTAGCAGAAACAGCGGCTCTAACTTCTTGGATGCTCTGGGTGTAGCCAAAAGTAACGGTTGGTTCGGTCCATTTGTAGTGTCTGAAAAATGCGTTTTCCAAAGATGCGGAATTTAGGAGGGACGCGTCGATAGCCATGTTGGTCGCGGCATCGTGAGAGCTATCAGGCAGAATAGTAAGTAGCGGAGTCGATTTCATTTTTGTACCACTGGCACTATTTGTCAGGTTGCGATTTTATTCGCTAAAGGATTATGAATACACCGAAGCTTGCTTAGTTTATGAGTTCTAATTTCGAATGTCTCAGGACTTGTCCTGAGTATCATTAATAAAGCAGCAAGCTGTCCTATAAGTCGGATGCGCGAAATGGCTCGGTGTGTGTGAGTTCCTCTAGCTGTTCTTTGAAGGTTGTGGGACGTGTTTTAAGCTTATGGACAATTGGGTGAAGATTAAAGGTGAGTTTGCCGGTGCAGTAATCGTTTTTGTCTTTTTCGATAAGACGGATGCTGTCGAGTGATCTACCAAAGTGCTCCAGAATTTGTTTAGCCATTTCGAAACGACTTAGGCGATCAGCTCCAGCCCAGTGAAAAATTCCGCTTAAGTCCCGTCGTTCGCTTAGTTCCAGTAACACTTCGGCAGCATTATTTGCTGAGCAGGGCTGACGCACTTCTTCTTGGTAGAATTCCGGCACTTCACCTCGATCTATCATAGCAAGAAGCTTTTCGTGGGCGCTGCGCTTGCCGGACGGGCTGTTACCCATTAGAATAGGAACGCGTAAAACAACGGGATCTTCGAGATTATGCTCCAATACTTCACGCTCTGCCATCAGCTTTGTTTGGCCGTACAATGTTTTTGGACAAGGCAGATCAGTTGAACGATACGGTTCCTCGGACTGGCCGTCGAATACCATATCTGTCGAAACATGTAAAAAACGAGCGCCTATATGTGTTGCCAGTTGAGACAAATGACGCGGTAAGTTTACATTTATTTTTTCAGCTAGTTTTGGATCAGCATCCACTTGCGCCGGCGACGAAATCGCAGCACAATTCACGATGACATCCGGCCACCATTCGAGCGTAAGTTCAGTGATTGGGCCGAGGTCTTGTGCATCATTCCGGAGGCATTTAAATAAGCCACGCGCTATTGGTTTTCTACTATTGTAGAGCGCAGTTACCGAGTGGTTGCGGCGAATAGCTGCTTCGGCGTAAGCATTTCCAAGCAGGCCTGACGCCCCGGTAAGTAAAATTTTCATCCCGTTCAAAATGACTTTTTGTTGCAATCGATGTCCATGAATGCAAGTTCAAAGGTTACTGTTAATGAAATATACTGAACTTGTGAACGCCGGTGTGCAAACACAGCCGGTTTACGAACCTGGGAAACCAATTGAAGTTGTCGCTCGTGAATTTGGCTTGGTTCCAGAGTTAATCTGCAAGCTTGCCTCTAACGAAAATCCTTTTGGTCCATCGCCCAAAGCAGTAGCCTCGGCCACTTGCGCACTTGAAAGTGTTCATTTGTACCCGGATGGTGGCTGCTATGAATTGCGTCATAAAATTGCTCAAACGCGTGGAGTTTCACCTGAGTCTATTTTAATAGGCAACGGCTCCAATGAGTTGATCGAATTATTGGGACACTGTTTTTTGAGACCCGGGCTGGAAGTTGTTATGGGGGCACAGGCATTTATTGTTTATAAGCTTGTTACCCGTTTGTTTGGAGCAACGCCGGTGGAAGTACCAATGGCTGGTTTCGGCCATAATTTGGAGGCGATGCTGGCTGCTGTAAACGATCGTACGCGTTTGATGTTCATTGCCAGCCCAAATAATCCAACCGGAATTGCAAATGCCGAAGCGGAATTATTGGCTTTGGTTGATCGACTGCCTGAGCACGTGATTCTTTGTCTGGATGAGGCTTATGCCGAGTATCTCGAGCGTGCTCCGGATTTAACAGTGGCAATTCGTGCCGGACGCAAGGTTGTCTGTCTGCGGACATTTTCGAAGATTTACGGGCTAGGCGGGCTTCGAATTGGTTACGCTTACGCTGATCCGGAATTGATTGGTTTACTGCATCGGGTTCGTCAACCATTCAACGTGAATTCCATTGCCCAGGTAGCTGCCACGGCAGCTTTGGATGATGGTGCATTTATTGCAATGTGTCGCGACGAAAATAAAAAGGGACGAGAGTTGCTTTGTGAAGGTTTGGAGGAACTTGGGTTTAAGACAACTGGAGGTTCGGCAAACTTTGTTTTAAGTCGGGTTGGTGATGCAGATGCCTGCTTCCGTGCATTGCAAAAAAAAGGATTAATTGTGCGACCTCTGGGCGTTTATGGTTTGCCTGATTACATAAGAATAACGATTGGGCGGCAGGAAGAAAACAAACGACTCCTTGACGGTTTGTTGGATTTGCTGAAAAGCGGTGAAGTCGGTTGATGTATATGAGCGGTGTTTGGATTAATCTTTTTATTTCATTGAGTGCAGTCGCGTTAATGCTGCTGCTGCATGCATTCTTGGTAGTATGTGAAACCAGCTTGGTGAAATTTCGCTATGGTGATGTCAGTCTTGAAGTGCTGGAACGCCTCAAACGTCGGCAAGGTGTTGCGCGTCTGTTTAACAAGAGCGATAACACGGGTCGCGCGGTTCGATTCAGCAAAACGCTCTGCACAGTGGCAGTGGGTCTTTTGTTGATGCTGGTGATCAGCGATTTCTTCAAGTTGTTTGAAGTACGACAGATACCTTATCGCTGGTTGGTGGTCACACTTGCATTCGTTTTTGCTGCATCCCTGCACTTCTTGTTTGCTGAAATCTTGCCACGTGGTTTGGCTATGCGCGATCCGGTAAAAGGGATTTTACTCTCCTACAAGGTACTACTGGTTTTTCAAGTGTTGACGCTGCCGATTATGATGTTCCTCCGAACTCTAAAACGGATGTTTTTCAAGCGCATGGGTGTTAACGTCGATGACGATTTAAATCCGCTGGATGTGGATGTACAACTTCGGGTGATGGGTGAAGAAGCACACACGCTGACACCGGTTGCCAGAAAAATCATGAACCGTACCCTGCAGATGAAAAACTTGGTGGTTCAGGACGTGCTTTTGCCGCGTAACGAAGTTGTTATCTGCAATCTGGAAGATGACGTTGAAAAGAATCTTAAGTTGATGAAAGAGGCCGGACATACACGTTATCCGCTTTGTCGTAGCAATCTGGATGATTGTGTGGGTATCATACATATTAAAGACCTGTTCCGCCTTAGCAATTCAAACGAAGCGAATGATCTTATCAGGCATAAACGGACAGTTGCTACCTTTGAGTTGGAAACACCACTTGAGGAAGCGCTTGAACGCATGTTGCGCGCACGGTTTCACATGGCGCTGGTTGTTGGTGATTTTGGCGAAATAGTGGGAGTCGTGACTTTTGAAAGTATTTTGGAAGAGTTGGTGGGAGAAATTCAGGATGAATTTGACCGTGAAGAATCCCAGATTAGGAAGCTGCGTATACCGGACACTTTTCGTATTTCCGGTTCGACTCCAATACATGATGTCGAGGAAGAGCTTGGGGTCGAGATCAAGAACGATGAAGTGTCTACATTTAGTGGTCTGATTACGGGCGAACTAGGTCGAATACCGGAATATGGAGAGACACTTAAAATCGATGGAATGCAAATAACCGTTGATAACGTCGATGAACGTCGTGTGATTAATGCACGAGTCGCATATAAGAAAAAATCCTGAAGACAGGCTTAAAGCGATGTTTCCAAGAGCGATTGACTTTTATCATTCTCTCTGAGAATGGCTCTTATTTGCAGTAACAAGGTGCTGCGGTTTTGAGTGAAGATAAAGCGATCGCTACTAAGTTTCTGGTATGCTTTTGTGAGCAAGTCCACAGATGGGCGCCTCATTTTAAGCAGGCGATTTAGTAACTCACTCAGCTTCTCAGTGTTGCCAAGATCAAGTTCGACTTTGATTAACTCAGCGAGAATTTTCTGGTTTTTGGGAAATTGGCGGTAGGCTACTGTTAGTACCTCACGTGCTTGTGAAAGTCGCTCAGTAGTGAAAAATTGGTTGGCCAGATTAAGATAGTTATAGGGAGTCTGCCTCGTTTCTTTCAGAAAGTTTTGCAAGTAAACTTCGCCAAGATCAGGACGTTTTGTTTCAAAAGCTGCGATCGAGCGCAGACCGTTAAAAACACTCCAGTATTTTGTCAACCATTCGGCTTTTTCTTCCACGAGGCCTTCCATCAGATTAAGGGCCTGAACATAGTCCCGATTGAAAATGTGGGCTTCAAGAAACAGTAAGGCAAATACGCCTACATCGAATTCATTTTCAAGAGCGTGTTGCTGAATGCGTTTAGCCAGGCTAACATTTCCGGTTTTTGCTGCAAAATTGGAAAATTCAGTCAAGGCATCTTTATCTGTCCCAAATTGCTCAAACATACGTTCAATTTCCGTCTCCAAACGCTCGTTGTCAGCCGTTTGCTCATAAAGGTAAAGAAGCGCTAGCTTGGGCCGATGGCTCGAAGAATTTTCAATGTTACGGAGAAGCGCGAAACGACGTGCTTTATCCATATCTCCAGTTTCACGGTAATATGTGCTTAGCTGAGCAAGGAGTAGGTCTGATTTCGGAAAGCGATTCAGCGTTTGCTCCAGCTTGACTATTGCCGCAGTACGGTTGCCGCGATCCCAACTGATTCTTGACGAAATCAGAAGTCCGTCGACCAATTCCATAAGATTGTAGTTGATCAAATAGTCTTCTGCTAGATCAAACCCTCCACGATGGTAGTATGCGCTTGCAGCGCCTAGAGCCAAAAGGCGATTAATTTCAGTTAGCTGAGGTTCTTTGGGGAGATATGTATCTGCTATTTCCTGAATCTTTTCATCCATTTGGTTGCGCAATAACACCTGAATAAGTCGCTTAACGTATTCTGCATCTTCAAGGCCTCCATGTTTTAGACCTTCGATCAGATAGTCCGCTGCAATCGCCGGACGTTTTCTTATCAGTTCATAGTCTTCCGCGATTAATCTACGCCCCTTAAGATTGCCAGGTGATCGGGCAACACCGAAGTGCCAAAGCCGAGTCGCATCTCTGTAATTGCTGGTTTTGGTGCTTTCCTGAATGTTGTAGTCCCCAATTTTTCTCCTGATCTCGCTTCTTTGCAGTAACAAAGCATTGGTAAGAGTTACAGTTTCGATGTTTTGCTTGTATTTTAAAATAAAGTAGAGCGTGCTAGTAAGGGCAGTCCATCCGATAATCGAAAGCAAAAGTAAGGCTAAGAAACATCGCTTCCAGCGAATAAGAATTCTGATCTCCTTATTCGGGTATTCTCTTTGAACAGCAAAGCTAAAAAATAATGGCTTTTCTCGCAAATGGGTAGCTGCTTTTATTTCCTGAATTTTTTCTGACATTAAGAGTTTTTGGGTAGATTTAACTGCTCAATAGGCTTTGGTTGATCAAAAGGGGATCAAGACTAAAATCTGACGCTAGTTTACCAGTTGTATGTTTTAGTAGCTACCAATCCAGAAGTACTAGTTTGTCGCGATGCACCAAGATATTTGGGATTTCGGAATTTTTGTTATTCGTAACAGAAGCAGTCTTCAGCTGATTGGCCAGAGTTTCTGAATCTGTGGTGCTAAGCCCATGCGCAAAAACGGGACCCTTTTCTGGTTTTATGCTAACTAAATCACCTGCTTCGAAGTTGCCTTCACACGCAATAATACCAGCAAGTAAAAGACTTTTGCCATTCTCCCGAATAGCCTTGGTAGCGCCGGCATCAGTAATCAGTATGCCGTGAGTTTCATCCAGTGTGGCAATCCAGCGTTTATGTGACTTAACCGGCATCGGGTGTGACTTAAAATAAGTACCAACATGTTTTCCGGCCAACAATCGTTCGAACAGGCTGGGGTCTTGGCCATCAGCAATTGTTACACCGCAGCCAAATCGGTGCGCCAGTCTTGCGGCAGAAAGCTTGCTTACCATGCCGCCTACGGAGGTAGTCTGAGTGGTTCCTTGAGCCATTGCTTCAATTTCTGGAGTTATCTCCTCAACTAGCGGTATTACTTTGCCGGTTCCCTTGATATCGATCAATCCTGGTATATTGGACAAGATGAAGAGCTGGTCGGCGTTCGTTACGCCAGCGACCAGAGCGGAAAGTGTGTCATTGTCGCCAAATTTAATTTCTTCGGCGCTTATAGCATCGTTTTCATTTACAATTGGAATGACACCCTTCGCAAGTAAGCGCTCAATTGTATTAAAGATTGCGTTATAACGATGCTTGGCACGTAAATCCTCGCGAGTGAGCAAAATTTGAGCAACCAGAAGTTTATGAGGGTTAAAGCCTTGCTGCCAGTTATTGATTAGAACGGTTTGCCCCATCGAAGCACATGCCTGTAGGGTGGCAAGGTCTTTGGGACGTTGCTTAAGAGCAAGCTTACCCATGCCGAGACCAATTGCTCCAGAACTTACAAGGATGACTTCGATCCCCTTGTCGCGTAATAATTTTACCTGGCGGCAGAGTGATTGGATGCAGTCCTCATCCAGATCGCCAATTCCTTTTGTGAGGACGCCCGTGCCAAGCTTAATGACGACTCGTTTAACCTGTTTGATAGAAATCAAAGTAAACGCTGCCAGTAATGAGTTGCCGGAAAGAGAACCGAACTTAAGTACCTAGACCGTTTTAAGTTCCGTTTCTTTGCCGGACAGCAGTTTGTTAATTTCAGCAATGGAATCATCGTGCATTTTTTGCACATCTTTTTCGTACCGCTTTAAATCATCTTCAGAAAGACCGTCATCTTTAGCTGCCTTTAGAAGGTCAAGTGCATCCCGTCGTGCCTGACGCACGCTTACGCGCCCATCTTCCGCCATTTTTCCAGCAGTTTTTGCGAGTTCTTGTCGTCGCTCCCCAGTAAGTTCAGGTACCGGGACACGAAGAATGCCACCGTCAATAATCGGATTCAGACCAAGATTTGCTTCCTGAATGCCTTTCTCAACATCTCGAATAATGCTTTTATCCCAAGGTTGGACCATTATGGTCTTGGCATCAGGTGTCGTTACCGCGGAAACTTCCTTAAGTGTAACAGTGCTGCCGTAGGCAGTCACACGAACTGCGTCGAGCATCGAAGGAGATGCTTTTCCAGCGTGAAGGCTGGAGAACTGTCCGATTGTATGACTGACCGCTTTTTTTAAGTCTTCGGTTAGGGTGTTGATTATATGCTTGGGTTCCATGTGCGTTATTTGTTGAAGTATAGAGTGAAAGGCTGGGCTAGCCGACTAAGGTACCTATTTCATCTCCCATGACAGCTCGTAGTATAGCTCCCGGCTCGCGCATGCTAAAGACGAGGATGGGCATTTTATTTTCCATGCAAAGCGAAAATGCAGTCGAGTCCATTACGTTCAGACGATCTTTCAATGCATCAATATATTGTAATTTTTCGTATTTTACCGCATCGTCGTGTTTGTTAGGATCTTTGTCGTAAATGCCATCCACCTTGGTAGCTTTCAGCAAGATGTCCGCATGGATTTCACTAGCCCGTAGTGCTGCGCAGGTGTCAGTTGAAAAGTAAGGGTTCCCTGTGCCACCGGCAAAAATGACGACGCGCCCACGCTCAAGATGGCGAGTCGCCCGCCTCAAAATAAAAGGTTCTGCCAATTTATCCATTGGTATGGCGCTCTGTAGACGCACAGTAACTCCCAGCTTTTCCAGGCAGTCCATAACAGCCAGGCCGTTGATTACAGTCGCGAGCATACCCATATGGTCGCCGGTCGTACGATCAACCCCGCGCATGTCAGCGCCACTCAAGCCTCGAAAAATATTGCCCCCGCCAATTACCAGACCGATTTGAGCGCCAGTTTCAGCAACTTTTTTGACTTCCTCGCAGATTGTGCGAAGAATCGCTGAATCTATAGGCTCACCGTCTTCAGTATTGCGCAAGACCTCACCACTTAGTTTTAGGATGATTCGTCGATATTTTGGCCCTTTACTTGATTGGTTGATTTTATCCATCAAAACAGTTTTAAGTTCCATTTCTTATCCGACGTCAACCCATCGATGCAAAGTATTTGGTATTTTTGAAAAAAAGCGCGACAAAATCTTCAAGTGGATGCTTGACGGATAATCGATCCTTTCTACGGTCTTAAGTTTATAGGCCGATGGTGTAATGGTAACACTACTGTTTTTGGTACAGTCATTCGGGGTTCGAGTCCCTGTCGGCCTGCCATTGCACTAAAATTATCTGTTCCCGGTGAACATTCAAACCTCAGCGTCAAAAAGTGATTTAAACCAACTCTTTATATTGTCTTTGATCATTTCTGCCTTTTCAGGGCCTTCTGTTACAAACCAGTAAGCAATCCATCCCGAGAAAGCTGTCGCGAGCGCTGAAAATAGTATTGCGGCAAATGCAATCAGACCATCTTCTTCAGCAATACCTATTCCGACGATAAAAATAGCCATTGCAGGCAAGGTATTGGTCAACGGTATAGGAAAAAACATGAATAAAGCCATCATGAAAATAATGATGGAGAGTACTGAGTGCCCCATTTTGGAATGAATCCAGCGTTGCCGGGGTTTTACAAGCTTTTCTGTTTTTGTTAGAAAACGAAGCGCGAAGCTGGTTATGCTCCGAACCATTTTCAAGGGGATGCGAATTTTTTTGAGCCGCTTCGGGAGTTGCACTTGTGTGCGTCCGATAAATATCTGGACAGCGATAATCATAATGCAAATGCCGAATGGGGTGCTATACCCTGGCGCAGGGATGGGTATGGCGCTTGGCAAAGACAGTATCATCAGCAGCAGACCAAAGCCCTTGTCGCCGACAGCTTCCATGAGTTCGCCGATTGAGGGGCTTTCCTCATAGTTGTCGAGTACGACTTGTAGGGTTTGAGCGAGAGACAGACGATTTTGCTCTGTTGGACTGACTTGTGAATCTTGCATAATTCGGTTTTAAATCTCACTTATTGGAATTCGGATCAAATCAAGTCAAACCGATAAAATAAATGAAAAAAGCAAAAATCGTGGAACCATCCGGCCGAATCGCACTTTTCGGAGGAACTTTTGATCCGGTGCACTGTGCGCATCTACAAGTTGCTCGTTGTGCGTTGGAGCAATTAAAATTGGATCGCGTGATTTTTGTGCCCGCGTCACGTTCACCATTGAAGCGCAGATTGCCGTCCACAGCAGATGCAGCTCGTCTGCAAATGCTTCGATTGGCGCTGCAGAGTGAGAGTAGGTTTGAAGTAAGCACATACGAAATAGAGCAGGATAAGATTAGTTACAGCATTGATACCGTTGACCACTTTAGGAAACTTTACAGCAGTTCCGAGTTTTTTTGGGTTATTGGTGAAGACCAGTTCAAGCAGCTTGATAAGTGGAACCAGATTAATGAACTGGTTGCAAAAATAGTCTTTCTGGTTTATCCACGGGGCAGCTTGAGGCAAATGCCTGAAAGTCCCGTTGAAGGGTTGCGTTATTTAGTTCTGAAATCAGAAGTTATGTCCATTAGTTCAACCAAAGTGCGTGATTATTGTAAAAAAGGTTTGCCGCTGAATGGGCTGGTACCCCATTCAGTTCAATCTTTTATGCATCAACAAGATCTTTACAGATAATGAATTCAAAATTAGATACGGCAGTTTCAAAAGGATCAGAGACATCTTCCACATTGGACGAAGTTCGCATTGCTGTTGCAGCAATCGAAGATAAAAAAGGAGAATCGATTCGCGTACTTGATGTTCGTGAGAAGTCCTCGATTACGGATTACATGATTATTGCGAGCGGCACGTCGAGTCCTCATATGAGAGCGATAAAGGTCGCTCTTGCGAATGCCTTGAAAGGGGCTGGTGTAGGGTTGTCCGCTGAAGATCGTGAAGTTGGAAGTGGGTGGATGGTCGTTGATGCATTTGATTTTGTAGTTCACCTGCAAACTCAGGAAGTGCGTGATTTTTACCGGCTTGACCAACTCTGGAAAGATGCGACAGACATCACAATTTAGCAAATTTTCAGTTGTTGAGAATCTGTTCAGGATTGCATTGGTGAACTGCCAGTTTGCTGTGTTTGAGAATTTCAAATCTTTGATTTCTAATTTCAAATGCCCCGAGGATCATCACTCCAAATAACTCTGCATTAAATGGTAAGCACCGGAAGGCGACTTTGTAACAAGCTGTTGTTGATTGGTTGGGACGCAGCAGACTGGCAGATGATAAATCCCTTGATGAATGCCGGGAAAATGCCTACGCTGAAAAGATTGGTTGATGAAGGTGTCAGCGGCAACTTGGCCACGATTCGACCGATGCTCTCCCCAATGTTATGGACTTCCATTGCTACAGGTAAACGCGCCGATAAGCATGGAATTCACGGATTTCTGGAGCCACTGCCAGACGGAACCAATGTCCGACCGGTTACAAGCACGTCCAGGACATGCAAGGCTATCTGGAATATTCTCAATCAATCCGGGTTTCGCTCCAATGTTGTTAACTGGTTTGCCAGTTATCCGGCAGAACCAATAAACGGCGCTATGGTCGCCAATGCTTTTTCGGATGCGAGACGAAACGAAGAAGGCAAGCTTGGGCTGCCTAAAGACGCTATTCATCCTAAAGAGTTGTATGAAGAACTGGTAGAACTCCACGTTCGTGGCCGGGAAATCTCACCCGGTGACATTCGTCCGCTTATTCCCGCAGTCGATGAAATTGATGTTGCCAAGGATAAAAGGCCACTGGAGCTTGCTATATTGCTGGCTGCCGCTGCTTCGACTCAAGCTGCTGCGACACATTTGATGGAAGTGCGTGATTGGGATTTTACAGCTGTATACTTCCCGGCGGTGGATCATTTTGGTCACCATTTTATGGACTTTCATCCACCGAGGCAGCCGCATGTCAGCAGCGAAGATTTTGAGCGCTACCGCCATGTAATGAGCGGCTGTTACATGTTTCACGATATGCTGCTTAACGCCTTGCTGCGACAGGCAGGCGAGGATACGACGGTGATGATTGTCAGCGATCACGGGTTTCATTCTGGAGCTATACGCCCAGCGCCGGAACTCGCAGTTAAAGATCCGGAGATCATGCACCGCCATCTCGGTATTGCCTGCTTGCATGGTCCAGGCATCAAGCACGCCGAAAAGAAATTGTATGGCGCTACATTGCTGGATGTCACACCGACCATTCTGGCGCTTTTTGGTCTGCCGGCGGGTTTGGATATGGATGGTAGAGTCTGGTTAGATGTTTTAGACAATCCTTCAAAAACGGAATCAATTCTGTCCTGGGAATCAATTGAGGGCGATACTGGACAGTTGCCGCCCGAGGCAGTGCCAAAAGATATTGAAGGCGCCGAAGAAGCCATTCAGCAACTTGTCGATCTAGGCTATATCGAGCCGCTTAGCGAAGATACGCAGGAGCGCATTCGGAATACTCGATTGAATTTAAAGACCAACCTGGTGAGAGCCTTAATGGATAGCACGCGATTTAAGGATGCGGTCCCTCTGCTGGAACAATTGGCCGAGCAACAGGACAACGACTGGTTTGCTGTGACCCTGGCCGAGTGCTATCAGCGTGGCCATCAGACCGAAAAGGCAAAGGCTCTGATAAGTAAATTGAGTGAAGCTACGCAAAAAGATAGCGCCGTACTTTCATTGATGGCCCAGATCGCTTTTGGTGAGCAGCAACTGGATAAAGGATTTCAGTATTTGCTGAATGCTCAGAAGGCGAATCCGTATTCCGTAAAGATAAGCTGTGACCTCGGCAGAGCTTATTTACAACAGAGGCAAGACGCAGAAGCAGAGAAACTGTTTCGCAATTGTCTGAAGATAGACTCCTGCTACGCCTTTGCTCATAATGGCTTGGCGTCCCTTTACCTTGTGCGGAAAGATTTCGATAAAGCTGTCGAGCACGCCTTGGAGGCGATTGATCTGATTCCACATTTTCCTGAAGCGCATTTCAATCTCGGACTCGCCCTCACCAAATTAGCCAAAAGGAGAGAGGCAATCACCGCCTTTGAGAGTTGCGAAAACATGCGGTACAACTTGCCCACCGTTTATAAGCTACTGGCGAAGCTTCATGGTTCAGCTGACCCGGAGAAAGCCCAGCATTATAAATTAATGTTTCGGCAGGCTAAGGCTCGAGGGAATCTTTTCGTAGCCGACGAATAAAGCCTTACAGCCAAAACTCACAATTATTTGTACAGGTGTAGTCGAGGCGTTGTGTAGCCAGAACAGAAATCGCACGGCGACTGAGCGCCGTGGCTACACGTACAGGTTTTAAAGAAAGTACAGATAATTTTCTGTTTAGCTATAAAAGAGGAGTGGACATAGGGTTTTGCTATGTAGCCCACCATTGCGACAAACTAAAGGCTCTGCAGTTATTTGTGCGATGCTCATGTAAAAGGGTGTGATGGCAGGTAGGGCAGGTGCGCCCTCGCACCGCACAAACGTTTGGACGCTCTAGCTTGCACGACGGCGAATGCTTACCAAGGACCAATGCTACCGAACGAGCCCATTTACCCCGCAGAAAAAATTGAAACTCATGTAAAACCCCCGATAGCCTCCATATCCTGAATTTGTCGAAAAGAGCATGACTTCTACAAAAATACAAAGTGTAAGGTCGGGTAAGGTCTATACCCGGCGACGTGCGCGAATTCCGGCAGCTCCAAGGGCCAAAAGCCCAAGACCTAATGCATACGTTGAAGGTTCAGGGACGGCACCGGCGTTAATGCCAGTGTTGGCAACATTTTCCCAAGCGTAATCAGTGATTTCCAATTGAAGGTTTCCAGAAGTTGGAGCTGTCAAACTTACAGCAACCCACCCATAATGTGTATTTCCATCATTGTCGAACTCAACGCCGACATAACCCTCGGAGACATTATTGACAAGGTAACCTCCGTAATTGGTCGACCATCTGCCAAGTGAATTGCTAACACGACCATTATCTGTTGAACTCAAAGACGAAGCACCAATAGTTTCGTTGAGTTCAAATCCATAAACATAGACATTGTCAGTATTTGAAGGCGACACTGCGAAACTATTACCACTAAAATCAAATGCGCTTGCCTCTTGAGTAGCTCCGGTAAAGACACTAAAAGATAAATCAAAGTCATTATCGTTATCAATATCTAGGTCGAAATTGGGGTTTCCATTGATTAAAGTACTTGACGTAAATCCATCAATTTGGGACTGCCAGATGACCTCTGCATTGGCATTCGATAAAGAAAAAGCGCCCGCTCCGGCAGCAGCAGAGTACTTAAGTAGTTTATTGGTAGTCTCTTTATTCATGAGCGTAGATCTCTTCTGATTAAATCTAATTAATTGAGTATATAAACACTCTGTAACATTAAGCAACAACTGATAGTTTTTGCTTCAGTTGCATTCGGTCAAACAAATATTTTTTGTGTAATAATGATTACCATCGTTTCAGGTCTTCCCCGTAGCGGAACTTCAGTGATGATGCAGTTGCTGGCTGCTGGCGGCATGCCGCTCCTTACTGACAATGTGCGTGCTGCAGATGCCGATAATCCGAACGGTTACTGTGAGTATGAACCAGTGAAACGTTTGAGAACAGATTTCAACTGGCTGGAACATGCCGAGGGTAGGGCAATAAAAGTCATTGCTCAATTACTCACCTACCTTCCGAATGAATACGAATACAAAATCATTTTTATGCATCGCGAACTAGATGAAGTGCTGAGGTCGCAGGAAGTTATGCTGAAACGAAATGGCAAGTCCGGAGCATCACTTTCGCATGATCGACTCAAGACGATATTTCGCGACCAAATGGTTCAAGTGAAGGCTTTTTTAGAAAGGCAAGATACCATCGAAAAAATGGATGTAGACTACGCGAAGATAGTGCAAAAACCGAAGGTATACTTTGATCAGTTGATCAATTTTCTGGATGTTCCACTGGACACCGAAGCAATGAAATCAGTGATCGATCCCAGTCTTTATCGTAATCGCTAGTATTCGAGTAGCTTCGGTAGCGCAGCACTGTTCCGGTGCGCACCCGCTTTGAGCTCCGTCAAAAAATTCAACCCTTCGCGTTCTCAGCGTTCTCTAGCGACGAAGGAGCGGGCGGTTTAAAGTGGAAGTTCAACTTCTCTTTTTAATCGAAACCGCCTACAATATACCTTTGTTTATGAGGCTACTCATATCTATGCCTGTAACCTGCGCAGCTATATTGCGTGTGCATCGTACCGAGCTTGCGACAATTCTCAATCGATTGAGTACAATGGCGTTTTCGATTTGGAGTTGGATTTCGATTCAACCCGGATTATCCTTATGCATTGGATGAGAAGTGTGCCCCGCAACTGAGAGCCAATGGAGCGTATAATCATACGTGACAGCAGGCTCGATAGGCAGCGATGTACGCTTCTCGCCAAAGAGTTTTCCAAATGAGTCACATTCTGGCATCATTTTCTTTTCTTCTAACCCGATATTGACAAACTATAAACGTGATACAATTATGTGACACATAATGAAGTCCGTCAACATAACGTAGTCTTAAACACGAAACAGGTGAGCTTTTAGAGCATATTGCTCTAGGCGAGTCGGTTGAAATCCGGCGAAGAAATCAGCCCATCGCTGTATTAAAGCCACTGAATAAGAGAAAAACAGATACACGCCCTGACTTTAGAAATCGAATCCAAGCGATTTATGGAAAAACCACGCTTAAAAAAACAGCCACCGAACTTCTAAATAATGAACGCGGCAACCGATGAGCATTTATGCCGACACGGGTTTCATTTGCTCGTTATATGCGCCTGACGCTAATACCGAGCGTGCGATTAAGCAGATCGAAAAGCTCAAAGAGTCGATTCATTTTTCCTGGCTCAATCAGGTAGAGCTTCGCAACGCACTCCGTTTACGAGTATTTCGCAAAGAGATTACAGCCCACCAACGCGATGCCTCGCTGAACCTTCTACTCTCCGACCTTTGCTTAGGCATTTTTGAGAATGCCGAACTTAATCAGTCGGATGTGCTCATCGAAACCGAGCGGCTCAGTGTGGTCTATTCAGAAAAACTAGGCACCCGTAGCTTGGATGTTCTTCACGTTGCCATAGTTATTTCTGAAGAGTTTGACCTGAATCTATTTTATGCTCCTGAGTCCTGTTAGCGGCGATGTGTTTGGAAAATGGAACGAGATTGGCAATAAAAAAGCCGCTGTTTAAGGCGGCTTTTGTTTAGTGAAGGAGCTTTGGAAATTTAGCGTTTGGCTTTTTGATAATATGCTTCAGCAGCATCCCAATTAACGACATTCCAAAACGCATTAATATAATCAGGACGTTTATTTTGGTAGTTTAGGTAGTATGCGTGCTCCCAAACATCCAGTCCAATGATGGGAGTGCCTTCATGCTCTGCGACTCCTTTCATTAAAGGGCTATCTTGATTTGGGGTTGAGGTCACAGCGAGCTTACCATCTGACTTGAGGATAAGCCATGCCCAGCCGCTGCCAAAGCGTGTAGCGCCTGCATTGGCAAAAGCTTCTTTGAACGAGTCGAAACCTCCGAGTTCACTGTCGATTGCGTTCGCTAAGTCACCAGTTGGATTGCCTCCACAATTTGGTCCGATAACTTTCCAGAAAATACTGTGATTGGCATGTCCACCGCCGTTGTTGCGGACTGCACCTCGGATGTTTTCAGGAATCGAAGAGAGGTTGCTTATAAGGTCGTTGATCTCTTTGCCGGCGTGTTCAGTTCCTTCTATTGCGCTGTTCACCTTGGTGATGTATGCATTGTGGTGTTTGGAGTGATGGATCTCCATGGTGCGCGCGTCAATATGGGGCTCCAACGCATTGTAAGCGTAGTCAAGTTTTGGTAGTTCGTATGCCATAATTTTTTTAGGTTAAATGTTTAGGTTAAATGAATAGTAAAATCAAAGATGTATGAAATTACCATATTGCTGTCAAACCAGAGCCTTTTTTAATCTGAGGTTTCATTTAGTCGGTTTTGCTTGAACGCTTAGCGTGCCGTTTTGATTCAAAAAAAGCTTTTAGGATGGTGTGGCTGAGATTCTCCAGGATTCCGCCTGAAGATTTGAAGGTGTGATTACTTTGAGGGAGCGCTCCAAGATCGAGAGCGCCACCGACACAGCCCATCTGCGGATCGGGTAACCCGAAATAGACTTTTCCGATTCGCGCTATGACAAGTGCGCCGGAGCACATTGGACATGGCTCTTTGGTGACGTAAAGGGTGCATCTATTAAGCCGCCAGTCGCCGATATATTTAGCTGCTTGGGTAATTGCCAGTATTTCGGCGTGAGCTGTCGGATCGTTCGTTGTTCTTGATTGATTGTGCGCAGATGCTATAATCTGATTTTCGAATTCTATAACTGCTCCAATCGGTACCTCGTCTTTTTTCCATGCTTCGATTGCTTCATTGTAGGCATAAGACATAAAATACTCGGGATCACGTTTAAGCGCCGAAGGATAGATTTTTTCAAAAGGACATGGATTTTGTGGCATGATAGGTAGAAGCTGGAATTATGCTGATTTTTTTAACAATGCAGAATTGGAGAGAGTCCTTGACTTATACATCTCAATCAATTGATTCACCGCTTTTCAAAAGCATTTATGTCAAATTCAGAAGAATCAAGAACCTCGAGAAATTTACAAGATAGTCAGGGAGAAGACTATGTCGAAGTTGAAGGCAAAGTGGTCTCGGTTTTGCCGAGCACCATGTTTACGGTTGAGTTAGAAAATGGCCACCAGGTACTCGCGCATATTTCCGGAAAGTTGAGAAAGCACTTTATCAAGATTACTACTGGAGATACCGTAAAGATGGAAATGAGTCCCTATGACCTTGATAAAGCTCGTATTATCTACCGTTTGCGTAACGCAGAGGTTAGGCGTGGTGCTCCTAAGCGTAGCTATGGTCCTCGCAGACGTTGAATTTTGATTACTTACCAATCTAGAAGAAACTTCCTTTTTGCCTTCTCAGGTTAATACCCAAAGGGATAATTAGTAAAAAAAATATTAGAGTGGCAGATACAGGTAAACTTTTGACATTATTGTGAGTGGCTAAAACCGCTGCTCCAATCCACCAGCCAATGCCACTGAGGGTTAACATGTGTTTCTCTTTGATGATTCCATTTGCAATGCAACCAGCTCCTAGTGTTATTGCAAATCCGGTCAGCCAAGCATACAAACTTGATGAGGTTAAGAAAAGGAGAATTCCCATTAGTAGGCTGATTGCGCCGCATCCGATCCAAATGGCACTAGAGACAGAAATTGCTCTTAGTCGAAAAAGATCTGGCTCTGTGCGAAAAAAAACAGCTGTTGCAACACCACCCATAGACAAGGTCAGCATCCAAATATAGAAAAAGGAATTAATCGGCACAGAATATACTTGAATCAAGCATTCAAGCGTTAGACATTTGGCAAATATCAAACTCCAAAGCATAATAATTATTTCTTTGTTTCGTCTCATGGCACTCACTTAAGCAGTATAATAAGATTTACAGACTTTGAAAGTTATTATGACTTTTTCTTTTCGGTGCAAAATTGTAACAAACAGCTTTTCAACACTACCAAAAATTTTCGCAACAGACCAATATACCACATGAAAACAATCAGATACATTCTCCTTTTCGGCAGCCTGCTGAATTTAAGCTCAAGCATGGTTCAGTCTTCACCTCTGGTTTCGGTTGATGACTATCTGAACCTTTATTTCGATGGCTCGTCTGCTTTGGTCTGGCAATCGAATATATTTTATGATGATCAAGACGAGGAGAATGAGCTAATGCTGGTAATGTCCCCTGGTTTGGAAGCAAATATTGGCAGCGGTCTGTCTGGTTTCGAGGCAACCATAAAGGGAAGTTATGAAATTCAGCGCTTTGAAGAATTGTTTGATCTCAATCATGAGTATGCTCACGTCAGTGCAGTCGGTTCTTATGATGGTGCCCGTTTGGATCTGAACGCAGCATATAGTTTTGATGAGGAGCAAACGACCGCCGGTGAACAAGGTACGTCAGGAAGACAATTTATCGAGATGGCTATCACCCAGGCTCATTTGATGAGTTACTACACGCTTTCGCCAAAATTTAGCCTTGAGTTAGGTGCTCGCTATAATGATCGCGAATTTAAAGAGGCAAAAAATCGGCTTGCAGACGTCGAATCGTTCTCAATTCCAGTAGATGTTTTTTACGAACTAACCCCTAAGGTGGATCTCAGCTTCGGATACGAATACACCTTTGAAGAGGTCGGCAGGTCAGATGAAGATTTTCATCGGGAGTCCGGTTTCCTCAACGTAGGTGCACATGGTGATCTTCTCCCTAAGCTGGATGGCTTTTTTAGGATTGGTTTTCGAAGTGTAAATCCGGAGGGCGCAACGCGTGAGACGGACAGTAGTCTAGGACTGGATGCGGATTTTACCCATCTTACAACTCCCAAGCTAACATCGAAATTGAATTTACACCGTAGATTTGAAGTCGGTAGTGAGGCACAAAGTGTGGAGAGTACCGGTGCCAGGCTAAACGTGGAGTATGCCATTTCTAATAATTATCGGGCAAGTACGTACGCAGGGTTTACTTACCAAGACTTCAAGGACGGTAACGATGGTCGTGACTTTATACAGAGGTTCGGGGTTCGTTTTTCTTATCTGCCCAATCAATACTGGGCTCTGGGCACTGGTTATGCCTATGTCGATAGTGATTCCAATCGTCTTGGACAAGGTTACAAAAATCAAATTGTCGATCTGTCTGCTTCTCTTCGCTACTAAGTCTGCAAATATTTTCAGATTCAGATTTGATATCTTTGATACCGTTGTTTGCGAAAATGGATCGTTCTCTTCTGATCGCATGCTTGGGCGTGCTGTTATTCAACATAACTTTAACTGCACAGACAAATAGTTCGAGTGACAACCCTACTTCGGGTAGTTCTGCTAACAGTAGTATCGGTGCAGCCGTAGACAGTAACTACAAGTTAACCCCCTCGGATGTAATTGAGATCGAAGTTTATCAGGAGAACGATCTGAAAAAGACTGCACGGATCGAAGGAGACGGCACAGTCTCTCTTGCGCTTATTGGGAAGGTTGAGGTTGCTGGTCTGACGGTATCAGAAGCAAAGGCCCTAATTACCGATCTTTACAATAGAGAATATTTGGTCGATCCGCAGATTTCTGTGTTGGTTATTACCTTTTCACCAAAAGTAATTCGAGTCTTAGGGTCTGTAAATAATCCAGGCGTTGTTGAATTGCCCTACGATCGTGATTTGACCTTGACTGAGGCGATTGCTGAAGTGCGTGGGATATCACGTCTTGGAAATCCAAAGGCTCTTAAAATTAAGCGTGTTAGCGATGATCAAACTGAGCAGATCGAAATTAACTTTAGCAAGATTCTCACGGATCCGGACGTTGAGGATATCGTTCTCAAAGAGGGTGATACAATTTGGGTTCCCGAAAGAATTCTTTGAGCAGTAATTGATGTGATGGAAAAAAGAGATATGCGGGATACTGGAGACTTCGAGGTAAAAGAGGGGAGAAGTCGCTATCAGGAGTTTAATCAAGAGCCTTCAGTGTATTTGGATAATCTGCCAGGTTTAACGGGTCCTCAACGTTCTTTCCGAGACTACGTTACGATGTTTCGGGAGCGGATATGGTATTTGATATTGGCTCTCTTTATCTTTTTGCTGGGGTCTGTATTGTATACAGTCACAAAGACGAAGTTATACACTGCAGTAGCAAAGATACAATTGTTGCGAGACGATCCTTCGCCTTTTCAGCCAATGACCGATCTGGAACCCAACAAAATCTTAAGCACAGAAGATTTTAACACGCAGATCGACATATTGAATAGCGTAACTATTATAAGAAGAGTAAAAGATCGGCTTAAGGCAGACGAACTGGAAGCATTCATGGCTCCTTACAAAGATAAGACCATGGCTGGCGTTTCGGTAACTGCAATTGATGTGTTAGCCAAAAATCGAGAGATAGCGCCTCAACGGATGAGTCTTACGCTGATGGTTAGTTTTACACATCCGGATCCAGTAATTGCTGCACGGATTACAAATCTCTTTGCAGAGGAATTCAGCGACTATAACCAGATGCTGAATGTGGACAGCTCGCTCAGGGCGGTGCAAGCGCTCAAGGAGAGAGTTGAGCAACAAAGAACCCGCGTCAGAGAACTGGAATTACAGATTGCAGAATATCGTGAACAAAACGACGCGATCTCACTGGATAATGATGAGAACACAATGCGTGCGGATTTGTTACAGCTTAGGGAAATAAAGTTAAGAGAGGAAAACAAACGCGATCAATTCGCGGTTCGCTGGGGACAGATCCAAAGCTACAAGAAAGAGGGTAGGGATCTATGGGAATTGTCGTTCATTGCAGATGAGGAAAGAGTCGTGGTTCTTTTGGACAATATTTCCAAGGTTAAGATAAAGATCGCATCCCTCTCTAAACGCTATCGTGAGAAACACCCGGAGATGATTTCTCAGTTTAAGGCTCTGGAAGAGTCCCAGTCCGAGTTGGAGGCCGCTGTTGCTGATGCATCCAATGAGATATACGCAGGTTATACTGAAGCAAAAAGTAACTTCGAACTTGCAGCTCAACGTCTGGAAGAGCAAGAGGCTGAGCTATTCAAACTTAGCAGAACCAGTATTGAGTACAATTCGCTCGTCCGTGCTGGAGCTGTGGAAGAACAGTTTTTGCAGGCGCTTACTGCCCGGATGACAGAAGAGAGCGCTCAAGTTAACTTCAAAAAGACAAACGTTCGTATCATTGACGAAGCCTTCCCGCCAATGAGGCATTCATCTCCGAATACACTGCTTAATATAGCTGCCGGCTTTTTCGGAGGACTTGTTTCCGGGGTCGGTCTGATTTTCTTGGTTGCGTTTTTTGATGATCGTATAAAGAGCGCATTTGATATTGAGGAGTCGCTTGGATTATCCCTGATTAGTGTAACTCCTAAAGTTAAAAATCTGGAAGATAGCGGGAAGTCGCAAATGGTCGCGACGAATATAGATCGCTCAGTTACCGAGGTGTTTCGTTCGATATATTCCACTTTAAAGTTGAATGAGCAAAGCAGGGATTTGAAGGTTATCCTAACGACGAGCACTTTGCCAGGTGAGGGGAAATCTTTTGTAAGCTCCAATCTTGCTCTAACTTTTGCTAACCATGGCGAAAAGACCTTGCTCTTGGACGGAGATCTGCGACTTCCGAATGTTGCTCGTTCTTTGCAGATGAAAAATGATATTGGGATACTGCCTTACATTGAGAAGGGGATAAGTTTGGATGATATCATCAGCAGTGATGTTTATCCCAATTTCGATGTGCTTTCTACCGGAGGAAAATCCAAAAACCCAACGCAAATTCTTAATAGTCCTAAGTTTAGGAGCATGATTTCTGAGCTGCGTGAGCGTTACGACCGCATCATTATTGATTCACCGCCTCTTGACGCAGTCAGTGACGCGCTCAACATTTTGCCGATAGCTGATGGAATTATTTACGTTATCAAGTTCAATTTTGTAAGCCATCGGTTGATAACAAAGAATCTTCGTAATATTCAGGATTCAGACAAGCCATTGATTGGCGCTATTTTAAACGGTGTTAGCAAAAGCCATTCTGGTCGTTATTCAGATTATGTAAATTACGGATACGAAGACTACTACACCGACCAGGATGAAAACTTTGCCAGAAAGACCTGATGCATATTTTGCGCCGAATATGCCCTAATCAACTTCTACGGTATATACAGAGATCTTCATTCTGCAGCAGCTCTTCTCAGTCGATCGTTGATGGCAACTCCCAGTCCTTGCTCAGCTGCTTGTTCAATGTAAATCTTTTTAAACGGTTTTTCATCCAATCTTTGAAGCAAATCAAATAAGCAGCGTGCCATTTCATCGGGATCACCTGCTGCCGATAACCAATAAACAGTTCGCTGGCCGGCATACCAGTTTGGCCTCTTATTGCAGACGAGCGCGGTCTCATCATCCAAATGAGAGAGCGCGAATTCTTTGGATGCAACGCTACCATGTTCCAGCAAAGTTACACTGCATTCAGGACTGTAATGTTTGCTGAGTTGTCCGGGAGCGCTTTGAGGGCCGTTTGCGGCGCTGTTTTGGGTAAGTCTTGTTCCTATCGTAAATCCCAGATGATCACTTATCTGTGAACTACTTATCGGGCCGTATCTGAGTATAATCGGGTTTTCCGGTTTGCGTAGATCCACGATGGTCGACTCAAGGCCGATTTTACAAGCTCCCCCATCAAGTATCGCCTTAACTTTGCTGCCGAGTGTTCGCTCCACATGATCGGCTGAAGTTGGGCTGACATAGCCGAATGGGTTGGCACTGGGCGCAGCGAGAGGAAAATCAACGCTTTCAAGTAGATTGCGAAAAACCGAGTGGCGGGGCACACGTATAGCGACGCTGTCCAGTCCTGCAGTAACAAGGTCGGGGACTTGTCTACTTTTTGGAACGACCATAGTCAACGGACCAGGCCAAAAGACTTTGGCAAGAGAGCGAGATGCATCGTTTAGCGATGCAATGGACTCAGCCGCTTGCAGATCCTTGCAATGCACGATTAAAGGATCGATCAAGGGGCGCCCTTTAGTTTGAAATATTTTTCGTACGCTACTTTCTCTGAGTGCATTGCCTGCCAGACCATAGACTGTTTCAGTAGGTATTCCGACGACCTCATCTTGTTTTAGTAAACCAGCGCAATAGTCAATATTGTCCGATGTTGCTTCTAGAATCATAAGCAAGTGGTGACGGAGTGGGTGAGTAAATACAAAAAATCCCTCTTCAATTGAGGAGGGATTCCAAAGTCTTATAGACAAGTATTTCTACATCATAGTCAGCATGTTACGCGCTTGTTTGATAAGATTTGTAACTCTACGCTGATGCTTTGCTGAAAGACCGGTATCTTTACGCGGCAATATCTTACCAGTCTCGGTCACGAAACGGGATAGCTGTTCCACATTGAGGAACGTGAAATCCATAGGATTGCGCGAACGATTTAAGCTTTTACTGCTTGAACTCATAAAACATAAAGAAACTAAAAATAGTGGTGGCGGGATAGACGGGACTCGAACCCGCGGCCTCCTGCGTGACAGGCAGGCGCTCTAACCAACTGAGCTACTACCCCACAAGAATTAGAATACAAGAAGCTAGAAAACGTTTTTTCAAAGTCAAGCGATGTTTTTTGTCTTTTTTTAACTTTTACAATCTGTTTGTCTCAACTGAACCCTCAATCTTTTTTCATGCCTCTGTTTATTAAAGAATTTTTTAGACGATTGAACTTTACTCGGTCTAAATTTGGTCCACTGGCTCTAGCATTTATTATTCAGGTGGCACTTCTTTGCCTCGCTGTTTTTATTGTCGTACTAGTGCCGGATGCAGAACCAAGTCCTGTATTTGTTGCAAAAAAGAAGCTGTATCTTCCACAAAAAGAACTTGAGCATAAAGTAGCGCTGGCCGCCTTCCAAAATGCAGCCAGCTCGCCCATGCAGATTGAACGGATCAGCACAGCAGCGCTGGTTCCTGATTCAATGCCTGCGTTACCTGAATTGCCGAAAAATATGTTTAATCCCATTGAGCGCAATCCGATGGGGCTGCAATCGGATGCCTTGCTCGGGCAATCCAAATTGCTCGGCGCTTTGAACGGTATCAAAACTGAATCGTCTTCGGCTTCACTTTTTGGAATCGAAGACCGGGGGCAACGCATTTTGATATTATTTGATAATAGTTCCACCGTATGGAATAAAGCGAGCGCTGCCGGGGTAACAACCGATGTGTTTGTAAGTGAAATTTCCAGACTGGTAGATGGGTTAAATGCTAACACGCTCTTTGGGCTGGTGCCTTTTGCGCGTAAGGTAGGCACATTTCGAGATTACATGATTGCAGCAACCGCAGCGAACAAATCGGAGGCCAAGCAGTGGGTTGTTAAAAATGTTCGCTCAAGTCGCAAAAGGACTCAATTGGACTTCGCGATAGACGGAATTCAGGGAGCCTTGGCAATTGCATTCCAAATGGAACCGGAAGTGATTTTTATCATTTCAGATGGCGACTTTCAACGCAGCAAGACCGCTAAAGCGGGTGCAGGCGATGTTCCCTGGGAGGACGTTACAAGGACACTGCGTTCGCTGACCATGGATTATGGGATTAACCCGCGTATTCACTTTATTGGCTTCAAAGTGGAAGCAGAGGCCATTGAAGCGATAAAAAAAATAACTCGCCGTTACGGTGGTGAATTTAAAAAGCTTTAGCTCTTCACATCCTTGATATACCAGTATTTGACGTTCAAAATTCAAATGATTTAACGATGTGGCATAACGTAGTTCACTTTCTTGCGCAGCAGGCAGAGCAGCATCCAAATGCTGTAGCAGTAAAGGCTGCAGTAGGCCGTTTTCCGGATCAATCCATCCGTTATGTCGAGCGCTCTTTTGGTGAACTAGACGCCGAAGTTTCAGCAACGGCACACTACTTTACAGAGCTTCGAATTTGTCGGGGAACTCGGGTGCTTCTGATGGTTCGACCGGGGTTGGACCTGATTCGCGTTGTATTTGCCCTTTTTCGCATGGGTGCGGTTCCGATTGTAATTGATCCGGGGATGGGGCTTAAGCGTTTTCTACGCTGCGTGAAGCATTCGCAACCGGAAGCAATCGTTGGTATTCCCGCGGCTGTCTGGTTATCGCGATTATTCAGACCTAGCTTTCGCGGAATTTCAGTTAAGGCAATGATCGATAAGCAGTTTGAATCCAGAATAAAAACCTTTGAGCACAAAGGTGATTTTCCCGTAGTAGATTCTGCTAGAGATGAACTTGCGGCGATACTATTTACCTCTGGCTCAACCGGGCCCGCCAAGGGTGTTTGCTACGAGCATGGTATGTTCGCTGCACAGATTGAATCAATTCGTTCGTACTATGGAATCGAGCCAGGGGAGGTGGATTTGCCGATGTTGCCGGTATTTGCGCTATTTAATCCAGCGTTAGGAATGTGCACTGTGGTTCCGGATATGAATCCCAGCCGGCCAGCAACGGTAGATCCGGAAAAGATCGTTCGAGCTATTCAGCAAAATGCGGTGACAAACAGTTTTGGATCACCGGCATTGTGGGCTAAGATTGCACAGTATTGTCAAAAAAATGAAGTAACTTTGCCGACGATACAACGTATTTTGATGGCTGGCGCTCCGGTGCCGCCTGAGTTAATGATGCAAATGACAGCCATCATTCCCAATGGCGAGGTACATACGCCCTATGGAGCAACGGAAGCTTTGCCGGTTAGTTCAATTAGTTCAGTTGACGTTTTGAACGAAACTGCAGCGCTTACTAAAAAAGGTGCGGGAACCTGCGTTGGCTTTCCTTTGCCAAAAGTGAACGTGCGAATTATTCAGCCGGTGGATGGGCCAATTGAGACCCTGGATGATTGTGCCGAACTGCCGGAAGGTAAAATTGGGGAAATTATCGTTCAAGGGCCATCAGTCACTCGTGGTTACGATAAGCGTTCCGATGCAGACGAACTTTCCAAAATTATGGAAGGTAAGCAATTCTGGCATCGTATGGGTGACCTCGGCTGGTTGGACAAATCCGGACGTATCTGGTTCTGTGGGCGTAAGGTAGAGCGTGTACTTACGGAAAACGGACCGCTTTACACAGATTGTTGTGAAGCGATTTTCAACACGCATCCGCAGGTGTTTCGCACAGCGTTGATTGATGCCGGTGAGGGCCTTCCGGCCTTGGTTGTGGAGCCGGATAAAGATGCTTTTCCAAAAGGTAAAAAACAGAAAGACGCCTTTGTTAACAGTCTGCTGGCATTAGCTCAGAGCAACGAGATGACGCGACCAATCAAGAAATTCTTTTTTGAAAAATCCTTTCCGGTTGATGTTCGCCATAATGCCAAAATTCATCGCCTGGCGCTTGCGAAAAAATACCGGATAAGTTGATAGCTTCAACCTCTGAAGGAGTCGGGGGATTCGGATTTTTTAAACTTACATTCGGCAGTTGAACTTGGTTGAGTTTTCTCCGTGAGGACGACAGAAGCCTTATAAGACGGGGTGTCTATAGCTAAGCTTGAATTAATTGTGCGTTCATACTGCGTCTTCTCTTTGGTAAAGGGGTAGCGCAGGTGCGTCCTTCGCACCGCATCGAGTGTTCCGGTTGACACGCCGCGCTGCCGTTTCGACAAGCTCAAGGCCAATAGCTGGTGCGCATCGAGGGTGCTGCTACCCAATGCAAGTCTGTTCAGGTAATTCCAAGCTTAGCCACAATTACGGTTCTAAGGATCAACATGTTCAACACGAACACGCATAAAGCGACTTTCACTTGAACTATTCGGCTTAGTGTCACGAATAACCCAATCGGTGTGATCTGCTTTCGCATCAACGGAGTGAACTTGCGCGGCAGATGGTCCCTGGCTTGAATTCCAGATTTCAGTCCAGATTGTATTTGAGGATAATTGATCGACCGCTTCCACGCATACAAGCGTATCTTCAATGCCGTTGCGTGTTGAAAATTCAATTCCCAGATAGTCTTCCATTATCGATGTTGCGTCGCTGCCATCCCCGATCTTGCTGACCTTTTGTGATTTTGTCAGCGAAGGCGTTGAAGTCGTGGAGTCTCCAAACAGTGCGTACTCAATAAAATTTGGTAGCGAGTCTCCATCGGCATCGTCGAGCAGGCCATTTTTCTCGGGCGCAAGTCCTTGTGCGGAGCTCCAATCATCAAAAGTCC
>CAZUYZ010000219.1:0-5006 GCA_964624365.1 uncultured Puniceicoccaceae bacterium | reverse complement strand
GTGGGTGCGCTCGTGTGGTTCATTTTTTTCGAATTGGCTCACGTTGTGTTACGCGTGAGAAGCGTGCAATTAGGAAGTTAATTAGTGCAAGCAAACCTTTATCCAATTAAATGAACATCGGTGAGCTGCATCACGTCCAATCGGATGAAATAACGTCCATTCGCCGAGACAGGCCAATATTTTGGGGACCTGATGGGCATCGTTCGCGACTCAAGTGCAAGTGACCATTATAGCGGCCGTACCCGATATTTTGCCAAAATGAAGCAAATCCCCCCCCAAAAGGAAAAGTAAATTCGATGACACTAACTGATTGCATGCTTAATTACAACCAAAGTCCTCCTCATTTGGCGCGAATTTTTCTTCTGTACGACGAGATAAGAGCAGTGACTCAGCTCATATCATGGCCATGATTCTGGTCTACAGGCAACGAATATTTCTCCATCACTGCATGATTTATTTTCTAATAATCACTTGAAATGGGTCGGTGACCTAGCAATTGCTATCCACATAACACTAAAACATTGTCACAAGACTCTAAAGCATAGCCTGTAAGCAATGGAACATTAGGCTATTGCCATTCATTTTCGTTCCATTTTTGCCCAAGTGACAACGGATCCACATCCAATTTCAACTAATTAGGATACTTGGAGAACCATATTCTAGATACTATCAAGAAGTTTCATGACTCTAAAGTAGATATTCTTTTCGTAGTTTGCTACTAAATATTGTTATGTTGGGGACTATTTATAGTATCAATCCAATTGATTACAGAATTTCTTGTCCAATTTGAAAGTAGTTTCAACCAAGAAGCCATGATAAATGGTGGTTGTGAGATAATAAGTTGGTATATGCCGCAAACAAACGGGCATTGGTAGTTAATTGCAACCCAAAAAGCAGTAATAAGGCTGGTTGCACGGTGGAATCGGACAAAGAAATGAGTCTTCACCGAGGAGTATTGGGCCAAATCTAAACAAAAAATTAGACAAAAGGAGGTTAGAAGTTTGCAAATGGGATTTATTTGATCCAACAGAGCAATGATTACTTACCTTTTGTCACTCAATCCAAGTCATGATCAAGATCATCATCATCGTCGTCGTCCTCCTCTTCATCGTTGTCCTCTTCTTCTTCATTATGGTCGTCCAAGTCGTCCTCGTGTTGGCCGTTGTCCTCGTCCAAGTCGTCCTTGTCTTCCTTGTGTTGGCTGTTGTCCTCGTCCAAGTCATCCTTGTCTTCCTCGTGTTGGCTGTTGTCCTCGTCCAACTCGTCGTCAGATTCACTATCCTCGCCATTGGATTCACTGTCATTGCCATCGCAAAACATATCCATGTCATCATATACAATAGCGTTAAGGATAGCACCATCGTTAGCGGCTTGCTCAATATTCTCGGGCTCATTGGGAATTCTTTCTCTGCGGCGGTTAGCTTTCCTCTGCTCGTCGGGGGTTGCCTCCGTGATGCCCCTCTTTTCCCGAAGGTCTTGCAACAAAGTTTCTTCCGCTTGGCGAACTCTAGCCTTGTCCATTCTGGAATCCTTGATGCCTCCAATCAATACCTTGAACCTTTCCTTGCCCGCTTGGCTCCAACCATCAGTCTGTTGGTGGCCACCATTGGCCACGACGTACCTGGATGGAGGGTTCTTTGGCATGTTGCTTGGATAGACATTGTGCTTGATGAACCACATTGTTTTCCATTTGGCCATGCAGTTCTCGTAGTTTAGGATGACCATTGCCTCTGACAGCGGAGTCACGAGCTTGGTTTTCTCATCGTATGGGGACAAAATTTTGGAGAGTCTGGTGTAGCAATAGTTCTTCTCGCCATATTCTTTGGCTCCAATATCACGCAAAAGCAACTCGCCGACATAGAAATCAGCAACGTACTTGCGACGGTCAGGATCATTAAACTTATCCAAATCGCGAGTGGCAATCCAGGTTAACTCCTTTGCAGTTGGAAGCTCGACACTCTGATCCTTGAGGTAATACTTTGTGGGGGCGTGCTTCTTTTCTTCTGGGGTACAGAGATCCCATTCCTTTCCGTATCTGTACTTGCCCTTTTCGTCCCAACACATGGCCACAGTTGGATCCCATTTGGATCTGTCAAACAATATTTGTTCTTCAGTTGCCTTCTTTACTCCACCTTTGCCATCGGATTTGTTGCCACTTGCCTGGGAATCCGCATTGGGTTGCACGGCATTCTTCTTCGAGTCCGTACTGGAATCATCGGCCACAAGCTTTGGATCACCTGCGAGCTGGTTTGGTTCAAGTTGCACCTGATTGACCTCGACAATGGTTGCATTTTCGGCGGTGTCCCCGGAACCTTGGGCATGAATTTCTTGACCTTGGGTAGGATTCTTGTGGCCTTGGGACTCATTGGTAGCACCTTGGGGAGGATTCTGGTTACGTTGGATAATATCGAGACGGAATCCATCAGTCATCTTCTTCATAATCAACTTTCTAGTCTCCTGTTGCAAGTAATTTCGCTGGTGGTTGATACGGCCTAGGATAAGTTTCTCGTAGAGACGCCAGAATGCCTCCACGTACTCATCCTCCTCCTCCTTGGGGACATCCTCCCCCAGAAGCTCAAACATCAACTTTGCAATGACCACTTCCTGCTTTGCGCGCGCAGGACTTTTAATGGTTTTCTTTTCTTTGGAGCCTTTTTTGTACTGTGGGTTGGGCATTGTTTTTGGCAAAAGGAACTTGTGATTCTTCCAAACATACTTATCCGCAAATTTGGATATGTCAGCTTCCGTATGCTTGTCAGGTCTGATGAGGAAAAGGGGCAAGCTACTGCGATCCCTAGCAGACGACCGGTTCTTCTTCTTCTTCTTTGTCGATGTTTGCTTCCTGAAAGACCTTTTTCCTGGTGACTTGGTGGCGGAGGCCATGGCCTTGTTGGACGAAGATTTCTTGCCGTTGGACGAAGCTTTCTTGCCTGTGAACGAACCTTTCCTGCTCATGGACGTAGTCGACTTGGTCTTGTGAGCGGATTTCTTCTCTTCCCGCTTACCATCCTTCCTGGAGGGGGATCGGGCACTTTTGGACGCGGATTTGGTGCTCTTGGATGGAGGTTTGGCTGATTCTGTGGTTGTTGTTTTTTGCAAAGCCTCCAATTTCGCTTTCAATTCCGCAAGTTCTGTTTCCTTCTCGTAGAGATCATCGACCAAATCATCCTTTCTGGCTTGTTTCATTCGTTTTTTCTCCCTGGTTGCTTTGTCATCTTCCACTTCGTCATCTTCCCTCGATCTTTTTGCAGTGTTGCCATCTGTCTTGTCGTCACTGTCGTCTGTCTTGCGGCTGCGTAAAGACCTCCCCATTTTGATGTAGCACTCTCTCCACTTGGCGATTGATGGGTATTCGTTGGGATCCAATTGGGGATACAAGTCTTGTCCAAAAGCGAGATCCAAAACGTAGTCGTCAGCGTCAATGCCCTTGGTTCGTTCCAGATGTGCCAGTTCTTCGTAGTAATCGTCGGTGATACAGTCTGCCTCTGGCGTCCCGTCTGCACTAAATCGTTCTTGTGAAAGTGGCGATGGTTCTTTGATCACGATGGCTTTGGATGGTTTTACTTTGGCTTTTGCACGTCTTCGTTTGTCCCTTGCAGTAAAAAGCTTCTTGCAGAACTCCGAGATCGTGTACTTCCGTAGGTTGAAGGAGAGATGCTCTTGGTTGTTGTTGTTAGCTTGAAAGGGGCCGTCGTTTTCGTCTTTGTCGATAAATAAATAGTTATTTGTGTTGTTTTCGGAATGAATGAACGAAAAAGTGAGCCAAGACGAAAGCAAATAGATGTCAAGAAGAAAGCTTTTCACGTGCAGTTTGTACTAGTCTCTACGTGCAGCGAAACAAACACACATCCAACTGTACGAGTAACGGCGCGGAGTGAACACAAAAATTTCAATCCCACATGATAAATCTCGCTCAATAAATGGGATAACAACAGTACTCACCCGTTAGCGAGACAACATCGCCCTCTTGGATAGTCTTCATGGTGCAAATTTGGATAACAAAATCTCTCTAATTCGATACTATGAGGGCCAATTGGACCGTTGAACACATGAGAAAGGACAAAACATCAAGGTTTTGGGTGAAATACGCGCCAAATCTGTGTTTTCCCAGCGTCGAATTGAAAATCGAAAATCAATCGTGGCACGCTCTAACAATGCTCTTAAATAAAAATTTTTTCATAGTGGTTCTGTACAACTGACATCCTAAATAAAAGAATGATCGGAGTAGGTGCGCTCGTGTGACTCGATTTTTCCGAATTGGCTCGCGTTCAATCACGCGTGAAAAGCACGCAATTACAATTTAATTAGGTGCAAGCAAACCTTTATCCAATTAAATGAAGATTCAAATTCAAATGGGGCAGGAATAATGTCGTTGGACATAATTAATTGGCAGATGGACAGTAATCAGCGACCAACAGCATTTCTATTATGGAGTTGGGACGGTTTCTCCTTGCAAGAGGACTAAAATGTGTAGCAAGGGGTGCAAGTGAAACCATCCGTCATTCGGGGTTCACTGCAAAAGTTTTTTTTCGATCCATAACCCGTTATTTTATTCCAATTGGACAGTATTGACGAGAAAAAAACGTTCTTTTGGGGGTTATTTCGTCCTGGTTAGAATATTAGTCCACGATTTGCATCAAATAATCCCCACGGCACGTTATCCATTATCCAATGGTAGTGAGGAAAATACTCTCCATCGTTCCGATTTTCTCTAATTGGATGCAAATCATTATCCTACTGCAAGTAAGTTACGCCGGTTGGACCAAACGCGCTTCATAGATGAGTAGTAGAGGAGGAATCAGCAATGCACCTGTGACAAAGGATTGTGGATTGAAGTTAGTCACACACTCAGATCCTTTTGTCACGAATGACGAATTTGAAGAGCAGACTGCAAACAGCAGCTGTTGAATGTGCGTACTTAGACAAATTCTTCCATCAACTTGTACTTTCAGTTGATAGTACAATTTGTCTTCTCATCACGAGGAACATGCGAAGACAACCTTCTG
>CAZUYZ010000218.1:0-7382 GCA_964624365.1 uncultured Puniceicoccaceae bacterium | reverse complement strand
GATACTGATGATAGCGCCAGCCTTGATTCTCTTGATGATTTACTACTTCTTTTTCGCACGTCCAATGGGCGAGGAAAAAACTGAACTCAAGCGCCAGCGCACTGCTTTAGACGCTTCATCTCTTACGCAGCAGGATTTATCTGGCAAGCAAAGACAATTGATTGATTTAAAGAATGAAGTTGCAGCGTTACAAAAAGCAAACTTTCAGAATACAGCTTCCAAACAGAACAACCCAGCCAGCACTGAAAATCTACAATTGAAACAGGAAGCAACTGCTTTTTTTGAAGCTATTTTGAAGAAAAATCAAATCGTGCTGATTGATGAAGCGCTTGCTGAGGCTGCTGAGCAGAAAAAATATTCTCCATTGCTGATCAACCTAGCGGATGCGGAGCTTTGGCACATGAGACTTGCGGGGACTTATCAGAACATGGCAATGATGGTGGCAGAATTGAATACAACGGAGCTTCCAGTTGCAATTGCCGGACTTTCAATGGACAAAAAAACAGAATTAGGCTCTCGGATAAGTATATGGAACCTGTGGATTGGAAAGTGATGGACGAAGCAACTACAGAAGAAGAGCCCATGTCTATTGAAGCACTGATGGAGCAAATGATTCAGCACGAGGCATCCGACTTGCACCTGGCGCCGAATCAGCGACCCTTGTTTCGAATTGAAGGCGAACTGAAGCATGTCAGCAACTTTCGCAACCGTCTCTCAAGTTGTGTTGTCGAAAGCCTGGCCAGTGAACTGGTTGGCCGACCCTTGGAGGAGATTCTTTCCGAAACTGGCTCTTTTGACGGGGCGACCACTTCCAAAAGCAATGGACGATTTCGCTACAATATTTACAAACGACTGCCCGGTTGTTCGATTGCACTCCGGCAGCTTGCCAGCAGATTCCGTACACTCAAAGAATTAGGGCTACCCGAAACCCTGTCTAAGTGGTGTAACCTGGTCGATGGTTTGGTACTCATTTCAGGACCAACCGGTTCCGGCAAGAGCACGACGTTATCGACTCTGATCGACCGGATAAATCGTGAACGCGCAGCCCACATCATCACAATCGAAGATCCCATTGAATATTTACACGACTCTTTGCGCGGTCGTATTGATCAATTGCAGGTGGGCGTCCATACACCGGATTTTAAAACGGCCCTTGTTGCTAGCCTGCGACAAGATCCGGATGTCATCCTTGTCGGTGAGATTCGCGAGCGCGAGACCATTCGCACAGCTATAACTGCGGCAGAAACGGGGCATCTGGTTTTTGCAACCGTACACGCCCCGGATTGCGCTGGTGCGATACAGCGCATCGTTTCGGTTTTCCCCGCGGACGAGCAGCCTGGAATACTCAGACAACTGAGCATGAATTTACGTGGAGTACTTTCGCAGCATTTGGTGCCGGCGGACGGCCCAGCTTCAAATCAAATTACTAAGAAGCAGGAGCGCAGAGCACGAGTTTTGTTGAGCGAGATATTACAGATCACACCTGCAACCTCGAACCTAATTGCCAAAGGACAGTTCCAGAACATTTACTCATTTATAGAAACCGGCGCCAAGCATGATATGCAGACTTTGGATCAAAGTCTGCTCAACTGGATAAAGACCGGTCACCTGCTTAAAGCAACAGCGCTTACTTATACGAGAAATTCCAATGCGCTGGAAAAACGAATTGAGCGCAGCCGTATGAGCAACAATGACGGCAACTAACGAGCTGAGTTATCACGTACCCTGTAAACCACTTCATTGTCATGCCAGAACTACTTGAGCACCAATCCAAAACAGAAACATTGACTGATGAGAGCAGCACATTGTCAAAAGCGGAACCCAATATTCCGTTAAATCTCGAAGAAATCCGCTTCGACCCCCGATGGGCGCTGCGATTTCCGCCGAACTTGTTAATCCGGCGGCGCATTTTGCCTCTGGTAAAAATTGACGACAAACTCAAGGTAGCTGCTGAGCGTGAAATTGACCCAACGACTGGGCGCGTTCTCGAACGAACATGCAAATGTAAAGTAGACGGTGTACTTGCGACTACAGAATCGATCCGGAGTCTTCAAACGCGACTATTCGGAAATCTTAGAGAAGCAACTGGCCAGGATCGTCCTATTGCAGAAACGGTTGCCAACACTCGTGCTTCGGAAGACGGTTCAGGAGAGACGGTTGACGTGCTCAACCAGATCTTGAAATCGGCCCTAATCTGTGGCGCTTCAGATATCCATTTAAACGTGATCAAAAACGGAGACATACAGGTACGCACACGTGTTGATGGAATGCTGACGGATGATGTTACACTCAGGAAGGATTTAAAATTGCCTTTGTTCAACCGGATAAAGGTCCTTGCCAGTCTGGACATTTCGGAAAAACGAGCCTCACAGGACGGTTCTTTTGTTTTTGATCCAGGCGCGCCATTGCCCAGAGCGGAAGTGCGTGTGGCAACCATCCCGGCTCGTTTTGGAGAACGCATCACATTGCGTCTACTCACTCACAAAGCTGAACTTACATTGAACCGGCTGGGGTTCAGTCCTAGAAACGAAGCGCAGTTTTCAAAAGCAATTACGCTTTCGCATGGCATGATATTGCTTACAGGGCCCACTGGCTCGGGCAAAAGTACAACGCTGTATGCCGCGATAAAAAATCTTTTGAATGAAAGAATGGTCAATATCATGACTGTTGAAGATCCGATCGAGTATGAAATCGACGGTGTTACCCAGACCGAAGTAGATGCTCGTCGGGAAAAAGTGTCTTTCGCATCATCACTACGCAGCATCCTTCGCCACGACCCGGATGTGGTTATGTTAGGGGAAATTCGCGACAGGGAAACGGCAGAGCTGGCTGTCCGTGCTGCCCTTACTGGACACCTTGTGTTGAGCACCTTGCACACGAACACGGCAGTAGGTGCGATTACACGTCTTGCAGACCTTGGAGTGGATCAATTTTTGATCGCATCGGTGCTCAAGCTGGTTGCAGCCCAAAGGTTGGTGCGGGAATTATGCCCGCAGTGCAAAAAACAGAGTGTGATTACAAATGTAGAAGCACTCTCACTGAGTAAGCCTGAACTTGAGGGAGAGGTTTGTTATCGTCCAGCCGGCTGCCTTAAATGCGCTGGCCGCGGATTTGGTGGTCGTACCGGCCTCTTTGAGTTGTTGCCGATCAATAATGAAGAAGCTGCCATCATTAGCAACGGCTCAACAGTCGACTCAGTGGAGCCAAGGCTTTCAAAACAACGCGATACTCATGGATTTCTTTCGCTTAGAGAAAATGGTGTAAAAGCAATTTTAGATGGCATTACTTCCGTTGAAGAAGTCATCTACGCAACTTCGGATGCTGTATAGATATGGCTAAGTTTGCTTATGTAGCCGTTGGCAAAGACGGTAACAAAGTCGAAGGTATTATCAATGCCGATACCCTTCAATCAGCACGCTGGTTAGTATTTGAGAAGGGTCTGAAACCAGAGCGCATTACTGAAGTGTCGAATGATAAAAATGCTGCTGAAGGTTTGGGTCTTTCGCTCAGTATTCCTTTTTTAGGTAAACCACGAGGTGTCCATATAGAGTTAACGTTACGCCAAATTGCAGTGATGATCAAAAGTGGCATGACCTTGCTCAGTGCAATTGAAACGGTAATTGATCAGCCACCTTCGAGAGCCGTAAAAAGAATGTACCAACAGGTACGAGACAGCATTGAGGGTGGAAAATCTCTGGCGGCTTCATTCGACGATCATCCGGTATTTCATCGGGGTATTATTGCGATGATTAATCTGGGAGAAGAGAGTGGGAACCTTGAAACAGTGTTAGAGCGCTGCGCAGTTGCTATGGGCAGCCAAAGGCGGAATCGAAACGCCATGCTAACAGCAATGGCCTATCCTGCATTTACATTTCTTTTCGCGATCGCTGTGAGCGTTTACATGGTGGTAGCCGTCATTCCACCCATGAAGCGAGCGATGGAAACTTTGGGGCGAAAGCTTCCGGCAATGACACAATCTTTGCTGGATATTTCTGATTTTGTAGTAACATATGGGCCAACTATTGGTATTGCTGTTTTCAGTGTTCTGACTGCAATAGTTTTTGTATTTCTTTGGCCACCGGGGCGTCTGGCGATTGATAAATTTTCACTAAAAGTTCCCCTTTTTGGACATGTACTCAAAACAGGTGGTACGGCGACTTTTTCGAGATCACTCTTAATTTTGCTTGCTAGCGGTATCCCATTGGTAGAAGCCCTGCGTATTTTAGGAACCATTCACAACAATCGTTACTTTGCAGCAGTCGTCGAATCTGCACGTAACCGAATCCTTGAAGGAGCTACCCTGGGAAGCAGTCTTGATCGTGGAAAAGCGTATACACCGATGATGATTCGTATGATTGGTGTGGGCGAAACATCCGGTAATCTTGAAGAAATCCTCAGCAATGTTGCAGACTTTCATGACGAACGCTTGCAAGCGCTCATTAAACAACTCAGTGCGCTACTTGAACCCGCGATCGTGCTCGTGGTCGGAGGTATCGTCGGCTATGTGTACATCGCTTTTTTTATAGGTCTTTACGGCGCAGTGTAGCGAGATTATATAACTATGGAAAATTACCTTAAACAATTACTTAGGCTCAGCTTTGTCATGGCCTTGACTGCCTGCACAAGTTTAAAGGCTCAAAATAACGAGATCAATGATCCCAGCAGACCCGAATTTGATATGCTGGAAATTATGCGTGAGTTAAATAACAAGGGCCAGCCCTCCCGTCTCACTGACGATGGAAAGGTTGATCGTCTTGACATTGATTTAGTGGGCCTGGTTGCTGCTGATTCCGGTAGAGACTCCGGTGGCGTGGCGATAATTAAACACGAAGATGACGATTTTTTCATTATCGTCGAAGGCCAAACGCTTCGGATTGGTAACATTGACCTAACCGCATCGATCATAGATTCGAATGGAGTCGTATTGAGGGACAATCGAAGCAATCAAGATTTTACAGTTCGATCAATTGGCAATTCCAATATAGAAAAAAGTGATAACGAACTGGCGCTGGTCGATTTTTCTGAAGTGCCGATTCCGCTGGCGTTAAAAGCGCTCTCCTACGAAACAAAGTTAAAAATAGCGCTGTCCAAAGCTGCCAGAGATACAAAAGCAACCATATATCTACAGAATGTGTCTGCCATGGACGCATTGAAGTCACTGGTTGTAACCCATAAACTGTATTTAAGCCCCGTCGATGATTCAGACATAATACGAATACAGACAGTCGAAGAATTTGCGCGAGGGGCAACTTCTTTTAGTGATGAACGCATTAAAATCTTTGATCTCAGTTATCCAAATTCACGTGATATAGTGCTGGCGATACGAGATATTTATGGAGAACGCGTTCGAATCTCCGAACGTATCGATGAAAGTCAGGAATCCAGCCAATTTCTGAATCAAGATATTCAGCAGCGGCTTCAACGATTTGATATTATTGACGGACGCAGTCAAAACATAGGCTCGTTAGGTAACGGCAATAACCAGAACCGAACTAATCAAAACAATGCTAATGGGTTGAACGGACTGAATGGTGCAAACGGTTTGAACGGTCTAAATAATAGAAACCAGCAAAACCGAAATAACCGCTTTAGCACAAACGCACAGAATCAATCCTTTCAGGAGATTACCGATGAAGAGATCGCTATTTTAGAAGGCGGCAGCGCAGATCTCATCGAATCGTTGAATCTTGCGAAGGCGGATATCTTTATCACGACGATTGATCGTCTGAACAAAATTATCGTCCGCACGCGCGACCAAAAAACGATGGATGAAATTGAAAAAATCGTAATAGACCTCGATCAGCCAATAAAGTTAGTTCTCCTAGAGGCTCAGATTTTGCAGGTTAACCTGGATGATGGTTTGGACACCGCACTTGAGTGGAATTATCAATCCAGTGATTTCACCGCAGCCGGTTTTGATTCACTTGTACAGTCGACGGGCAGCAGCCTATTGCTCAATTACGTGGATATGGACTTCGATGCTCAATTACGTATACTACAGGATAAAAATAAACTAACTGTACTCGGTAAGCCTACTCTATTGATTGCAAACAATGAAGTGAGTCGAATATTCATTGGTGAAGAAGTGCCAGTGGTTACAGGCGTGGGTGATAGCCGCACCATCGTTACCGATGAGGGAAATGTAGTTAACTTTTTTAACGTCGAAACTGAAAACCGAGCTGTTGGCTCTACCCTACTAATAACGCCAAACATTAACGATGATCAAACCGTTGCTTTGCGACTCTTGCAGGAGGAATCTCAAATCATCAAGGATGGCGCCAATATTCTTGCTGCAACCGACGCTAATGAATTGGGTTCTGTTTCAATCGACGTTGTATCTTCACAATCGATAAGTGGCACTTTTGTCGCTGCCAATAATAAAACTATTGCCGTAGGTGGCCTGATTCGCGAAACGCTTTCAGATCGAAAATCACAGATTCCTATAATTGGTGATATTCCCTTGTTGGGTCGTCTCTTCCGCAATCAATCAACATTCACCGAGCGTGAAGAAATTGTGCTGCTCCTGACGCCACGAATCATTGAACGCCTTGAGGACTCAAAAGTCACTACAGACTATTTGGAAAGATCGTCCTTGCATCCCAATGCCGATGATTTGGAAGGTACTTTGGGTACTTTTGATGCTGAAGATGTCTTGGGTTATGAAGTGGAAGAAGAATCGAATCGAAAATGAGCTAGTCCTGATATTTTAACCTTCTGGGTGATTTGAAGCATGTGACAGTTTGTGTTGGTTGCACTTTTACCTAAATCGAAAATTGTAATTCCAAAATCGGGATTTTTATTCTGCCTAAGGCACTGCTCAGTCCCAATCATGCTAAAGAAGCAAGTCTCCGCGCAATTCAGACACAGGGTGGCAGCATGGAACCGACTCTAAAGGACGGCTCAATTATAGTAATTGACGAAACAAGCACAAAACCCGTTGATGGAATTTACGTATTACGCCGAGACGACACACTATTAGTTAAAAGAATACAACTCCGGGAAAAGGGAATATTACGTCTAATTAGTGACAACAAGAATTATGAACCTGAGGATATTTCGATTAAAACAGATTCCGATAGCTTTCCGATCCTGGGCCGCGTAGTTTGGTCAGGACATAATTGTTAAAATGACAACTTTAAGTCAAATAAGTCAGCGATTTGGCTGGCCGAGCGTTAAGCAGATCACGAACCCAAGTGGTTCGGGTCCGTCAATTATCACTCAGAGCGTTGCCGCTAAAATAGGCAAAAATTTGTCTGCACAAAACGATGATTTAGAAATCAATACGGGTGCATTGTTTGCAAATCCCAAAACTGATAAAACGGAACCTCCGTTAGCGATTGTATGTGAGTTTAACCGTAGCGTTAACAATGAAACTTTGCTGG
>CAZUYZ010000217.1:0-24321 GCA_964624365.1 uncultured Puniceicoccaceae bacterium | reverse complement strand
GCGTTTGCAGAACTGACATGTTGGATATGAATATGAGCTCCGGTTAGTTCGGCAAGCTGCACATTTCGAGCGATCATTATATCTTCGGCAATTTTGGGCGAGCCTTTTAAACCAAGGCGTAGCGACCACTCACCTTCATTCATAACAGCGCCTTGGGTTTGACTTTCATCCTCGCAGTGATCCAGAACCGTCAAATCAAACATTTTAGCGTACTCAACCGCACGTCGCATGATCTCATTGCTTTGCACACATTTACTGTTATCCGTTAGCGCGACAATTCCGGCCTCTTTGAGTTGCCCGGTAGGCGCCAGTTGCTTGCCAGCCATGTTGATCGTGATGCAGCCGGTAGGGAAGACATTGACGACGGCATCATGCGATACCTTGTCCTGTATGCGTTGAATCGTACCTACATTATCACAGGCCGGGCTTGTATTAGGCATACATACAATGGTGGTGAAGCCGCCAGCAGCAGCAGCTTCAGTGCCGGTTCGCATGCTTTCTTTATGTGTCTGCCCAGGATCGCGCAGATGCACATGGATGTCTACAAGTCCAGGTGCAACGACGAGACCCTTCGCATCAACTTTTCTTGCGAACTCTTTCTGGTCCTCCGAAAGATTTTCAGAAAGGATTCCGTTGATAGCAAAGATGTCACCGATTTCATTGCGTCCATTTACAGGATCAATTACTCGCCCACCGGTAATCCAAAGTATATCTGACATATAAATAAAATCTAGGGGTTTGTTTTGCTGCTCGTAAATCAGGCAGGCAATTTGATGAGAATATCTTTGTAAACTGTGTAGCAAAGATGTAATACTGCCATGCGGATGAAGACACCGTTATTCACTTGTTTAAGAACTAGCGAGCGATCTGAATCGGCAATCTCCGAGTCAATTTCAACACCTCGATTAATTGGTCCCGGATGCATAATGACTGCGCTCGGTTTCAGCCATTTGGCGCGTTCTTTGTTGAGACCAAACATGCTGGTATATTCGCTGAGTGAAGGGAAGTGTGTTGAACTCTGTCGCTCGTGCTGAATGCGTAAGAGCATGATTGCATCCGCATCTTCAAGAGCATTTTTAAGATTGTGGCTTACGCTTGCGCCCATGGCTTCGAATCCTTTTGGTACAAGCGTGCTGGGGCCGGCAATGGTTACCTTAGCGCCAAGTTTTTGCAGACAAATAATATTAGAGCGCGCAACACGGCTGAAGAGTATATCTCCCAGTATCGTTACCTTTACGTTTTTGAGACTCTCGAAGTGTTCAAGCAGTGTGAATGCATCAAGGAGAGCCTGAGTTGGGTGAGCGTGCGAACCATCGCCAGCGTTAATTACAGGAATATCCACAGCTTTGCTTAAGTAAGCTGGAGCGCCTGAAGCCGAGTGCCGTATGACAATCATATCTGCCTCGAGCGCAGCGATGTTACGTGCTGTGTCGCGCAAGGTCTCACCTTTTGTCAAACTGCTGGCATCTGCGGTAACTGAAACGACTTCAGCTCCTAGGCGTTTAGCGGCAATTTCAAATGCCAGGCGTGTTCGTGTACTAGGCTCAAGAAAAAGATTAACAACTGTACGTCCTTTGAGATAGGGCTCGTTTTTATCATTAGTTTCAACGTTTTGTTTCAACGAGGTAGCGACGTCAAAAACGGTTTCGATCTCTTCTCTGGAGAGAGACTCAATGCCGATAAGATCTTTGCGATTCCAGTTAATGGGTTTGCTCATATTATTTTATTTGGCAGGAATTTTTGAGGGGTTTTCACTGCCTTATTGATGCACTTTGAGAAGCAAATCATTAAGATCAATGCAAAATATAGTTACACTATTTTTCTATTTTTTTGACTAAACTTACAAGCTTAGTTGACGAAACCTAATTCAACTGGATTATGGTTTAAGTTCAAGAATGTCAGGTGAAGAAAGCTACTTATAACAATTCTGAAGAAAAAGCTAAAGCATTGGAAACAGAGCCTAGTCCTCAATCGCGTTGTTTTGAGTTATTGCGTCCGGAATTTCGAGATATTTCTATCCTTATCTTTTTGGCATTGGCTTCAGGGGTGCTTTATTTGGCGACGCCCTTGGCTGTCGATGCTGTGGTTAATAATATTGCTTTCGGCGGGCGTGACTTTGTTTACCAGCAGGCGTTGTTCACTCTGTCCTTTGCGCTTCTGGTTTTTTTGCTGTTTTTAGCAGTTATTCGTGCATCTCAGCACTATGTAATGGAAATTGTTCAACGCCGTCTCGTTATGCGTATGGCTGCTGACATCACTTACCGGCTGCCAAGAGTTAAACATGAAACGCTTAGTGAAAAAATGAAGCCGGACTTAGTGAATCGGTTTTTTGATATCTTAACTGTAGAGAAGAGTAGTGCGTTGTTATTACTGGAAGGCGTTAACCTGGTGCTGGGAGCTATTGTGGGACTCTTCGTACTAGCTTTCTATCACCCGTTTCTGCTGTTTTTTAATCTTATTCTGATCGCACTCATTTTGTTGATTACTTTTGGTATGGGTCGCAAAGCCGTTCGATCCAAGGTAAAGGAATCATATAAAAAGCATGCTTTGGCTGGCTGGCTCGAGCAAATTGCGCTCTATCCCTTGCTCTTTAAATCGGACAAAGGTCCGGAAATGGCTTGTCAGCGTTCAGATCAGCTGGGGCACGAGTACTTAAGTGCGAGAAAGGCTCACTTCGGAATTTTGATGCGCCAAATCATTGGCTTTTTAAGTCTACAAGCATTTGCAAATGCCGCTCTGCTATCCATCGGTGGTTACCTCGTATTGAACGGTGAATTGACGCTCGGTCAGTTGGTGGCAAGTGAGTTGATTGTGGCTGGAATCGTCGCATCTTTTTCCAATATGGGTAAGCATCTGGAGGCCTTTTACGATGCGATGGGTTCGGTTGACAAGCTTGGCTACATTGCTGATTTGCCTATCGAACGTCAAGGTGGAGAGCAAGTTATCAATGAAACGCTTGAACCGAAAGCGTTCGAGGTAGAATTCCGTAAAGTTTCTTTTGGATACGGATACAGGAAAACTATTTTAACCGATTTTTCTCTAATCTTTCCTGCTGGCAGTCGTGTGGCTATAACAGGACCACTTGGGTCTGGTAGCACGTCTATGCTCGATTTACTATTTGGCCTTAGAGAGCCGAATAGTGGTCAAATTCTGGTAAATGGTATCGATATGCGGCAATGGGATCTGCGCAACTTTCGTTCCGCTGCATCACTTTTGCGTAATGAGGGACTTTTTGAAGGTACCGTGTTGGAAAATATTCTGGTAGGTCGTGAGCATATTGATTTAAAGCAAGTCAATGCCGTATTGGATCGGATAAACCTAACCAATGTTATCGCGCAACTTGAAGATGGCCTGGATACTCAACTGAAATTTGGTGCGTCAACAATGTCTTTCTCCAGTAGAATTCTTCTGGTTTTGGCCCGGGTTCTAGTGGATCCGCCATCTATGTTAATTGTCGATCGATTTTTGAAGGAGCTGGATTCTGAGTTGCGAACCAAAATAGTCGACGAGTTGTTTGATCGCTCGCGCCCATGGACCTTGTTCTTGGCAACGTGGGATCAGGCATTGGTGGATCGATGTGATATTGTCGTTGAGCTTGAGAGTGGTGGCGGATGGAATATCCGACGCGATGGGAGGGAACTTTCGAAAGGAGCTGGCATATGAGCGAAGCTGAAACACCAAATCCAATGCCTCTTCTGGACGTCGAGGCAGGTTTGACTAGTCTGGAATCGATACGTGCGCCCAAATTTATCCCAAGGCTTGCCAAATTTTGTGCGATTTTTTTTGTTGTGCTTATATTAGGCTTGCTCGTTCTTCCCTGGCAACAGTTTGTTAAGGGCAACGGTCGTGTTATTGCTTATGATCCTCTGGAACGTAAAGTTATCGTTGAGGCTCCGCTTTCCGGTCGTTTAAATCGGGCCTACGTCTTTGACGGAAAACAGGTTAAAAAGGGTGATTTATTATTCGAACTGGAAGACAATGATCCTGAACTTTTAAAAAATTTAGAGGATCTTTCAACGATGGCAAAGCGTCGTCGAGACGCTGTTCGATTGCGTGTAGATTCATTGCAGGCGCAACTTGCGGAACAAGAACGTGCGCTGATTGCCGCAGTCGAATCTTCCAAAGCGAAAGAAGCAGCCATGCAGTATGCGGCTAAGACAGCAGAGCAGCAATACGCTCGTATTAAATCATTGTTTGAAGATGATCGCGGTTTGGTATCTCAGCGCGATTATGAGTTGGCGCTACTTGCTAGGGATCGTGCTCACGCAGAGTGGATGAATGCCCAGGCTGAACTTCGGGGAGTCAGGCCGGATGGAAAATCCAAGATACAGAGCACTCAGGCATCCCTGGAATCAGCGCGTTCTGATCTGGAATCGGCAGAGCAGTCATTGCAGTCGCTGACTATCAAGGTTAACCAGACCGAGCGACAGAAAGTGTTGGCCCCGCGCGATGGCGTTGTTCAACAGATTCAAGTGACTGAAGGGACTTATCTCAAAGAAAAATCACCACTGTGTACGATCATTCCGGAGACTAATAGACACTTAACAGAAATTTATGTAAGAGGAAACGACATGCCGCTCCTATGGGCTCGTCAAATAGATAAGGCGGGGAAAGTCATTCGTAAGGGCAGTCCCGTAAGGTTGCAGTTTGAAGGTTGGCCAGCAGTGCAATTTATGGGTTGGCCCAGCGTGTCCCGTGGCACGTTTGGTGGGGAGGTGATTTTAATTGATCCAGCTGGCAGCTCGACAGGTATGTTTCGTGTGTTGGTCGCTCCGGATCCGGAAGCGGGCGCGCCTTGGTCGAACGATAAAACTATAGGTTCAAATGGCTGGCCTAGCTCACGGTGGCTTAGGCAAGGGGTACGTGCGAATGGTTGGATTTTGCTACGACGAGTTCCGCTGTGGTTTGAGCTGTGGCGTCAGATGAATGGATTTCCGCCAGCGCTGGAGCCAGATAGTCCTGAATTGACAGAAACCAAGTCATGATTTCGCGGGTTATCTTGATTTTGACTCTTTTGATCAGCGCTCTGTCACATTCCAGTGCAGTCGATGAAGAGCCTGTTTCGGGAGACGCCATATTGCCTGCTAAAAAGTCAGTGCTGTTATTGTCAGAAGTGACCGATTCTGTTGAGAGTCTCTATCCGCCTCTGCTTGCCGCCCTGATTGAGCGGGACATCGCTGCCGGTCGCCTGCAATCAGCGCAGGGGACCTTTGATTTTAATGTTTTTGCAAAAGTCTTTGGTACGCCTGCTGGTTTCTACGACTCAAGAACTTTGGAAACCGGCTTTGAAAAGTTTTTGGGGCTCTGGGGCAGTACTGTGTATGGTGGCTATCGTCTGACGGAGGGCGATCTATTGCCAAACTACTACCGAACGGAGCGGACTCAGGAGGATGGTGAGTTGAAGGTAGGGATTAAAGTTCCTTTGCTTCGCGATGGAAGCATTGATAAACGCCGGGCTTTGGTAATGAAGGCGCGCTATGATGCAGCGCTGGCAGATCCTTTGATTCAGCGTCAGGAGATTGATTTTGTTCGAGCGGCTACAAACGCATACTTCAATTGGTTGGCGGCAGGTAACAAGTTGCTCCTGGCCCAAGATCAACTGAATTTAGCACGTGACCGCGTGGATCTTTTAAAGAGGCAGGTAGAGAGTGGTTTGCTCAAAAAACTCGTCATTACGGATAATCGACGGTTAGTCGCCGATCGTGAGATCGAAGCAACACGTGCACGAAGAGCCTTTGAAGCAGCATCACTGGCCTTATCTCTTTTTCATCGTAGTGATGATATGGAACCGCTGATAAGTGGTGTGGATCGTTTGCCAAAGGGATTTCCCAGAGTTATCGATCCTGGCAAACTGGAGATGGTAAATGATATTCGCCGGGCCATTGAACTGAGACCGGAACTCAAGCAATTAAAAATTGAATTGGCAAAGATCGATGTCGATATCAAGCAGGCGCGCAACGAAATGAATCCATTTTTGGATGCGTCAGTGTTTGGAGAGCAAAGTTTTGGCGAAGAAATTTACGACGATATTGAAGATTTTGAACTTAAAGCGATGATCGAGTTGCGAATGCCATTGGAGCGTCGTGAAGCGAGAGGTGATCGTCTAGCTGCTGAATCCAAGCAGCAGCAGTTATTGTTAAGCGCTCGTTTTGCCAAAGAAAGAATTATCACTGAAGTTAAGAATACCCATTCGGCTCTGATCGCTGCGCACGAGCAGATCAGTATGACAGAGACGAACGTAGCGCTTGCTGAAGAACTTGAAGCGGCGGAGAAAGAGATGTTTAATCAGGGCGCGTCGGATTTCCTTGCAGTTCAGTTGCGGGAAAAATCTACATTTGATGCGCGGATTAAGCTGGTTGAAGCGGTTAAAGCTTTTTTTGTCTCACTAACTGCTTACCAGGCCGCATCAATGCAACTTTGAAACACAGTTTAACAGTCGTGAGATTTTTTAGCGCTCTCCAGTATTGTAGTATCCCAGAGTCGATTCCACGGTCCGTTTTCTCATTGCTTGTTTGCAACCAGTAAAAACGCGCTGGCGCCATCGTGTCCTGTTTTCCATGGCAAGCTAATAATGCTTTTATTGAGAACAAAACGTCTGCCACTCGGGGAATTTAAAAACGTATCGACCACAGTCTGATTTTCATCCGGATCAATGCTACAGGTGCTGTATACTAGTCGACCGCCTGGTCTTACAAAGCGGGCTGCGGCGGCAATTAACTTATTTTGTAGATCTGTACACCGGTTTATGTCTTTGGGTTTTAGACGCCATTTCACATCAGCACGGCGTTGGATGACACCGGTATTTGAGCAGGGAGCATCCAGCATGACTGCATCATAGCTCGTGGGAAGCTGTTTTTCAACGAAGTCTTTGCCCCTGATATGTGCTAAGTCTGCTTCAAGAATTGAGCAGTGCAGTTCAGTGTGCGTGAGTACAGTGAGGTTTTCGCGAAGGCGTTCCGTACGATCACCCGGTAAGTCCACGGCGACAAGATGTCCTTTGAGGCTCATTTGATGAGCAAGGTCATATGTTTTTCCTCCGGGTGCGGCGCAAAGATCAAGCACTTGTTCTCCCGACAGGGGCTTCAGCAGTTGGGGAGCCAGATGAGTGGATGGATCTTTTACATATACGTTTCCCTTGTTGAGTAGTGGTGCTATATCGTGTTGCCACGACGCATCTGTCGTCACTCTGTAAAAGTTGCTCCATTTGGTGGGTTCGAGCCCTTTGGGCGGAACTTCAGGAGTCTGATAAAATTTTAGATAAATAGTCGGTATTTGTTGATTCCATCTCATCAATTCGATGGTAGCCGGAAGGCCAAATTGGCTATTCCAACGCTTGAATAGCCAGCGTGGATGGCTGAAAAAATGATCAGGGCGATTATCCGGATGTACTGTATTAAGGGCTTCTGGGAGTCTTCTAAGCAGTGCATTTAGTAGTTTGGTTTGCGATTTACGAACCATCTGTTTGCTGCTTTCTACAGCATGGTGTACTATTTTTGGAGCTTTTTCCGGGGAACTAGAGAGCAACTCATAACCTGCGACCAGAACTATTGCCTGAGCAGATGAAAGTAATTTGCGCTGAATAAAGGGTTGCAGGACAGCATTGATCCGGTGACCGTTACGTAGGGCACCCAGGAATAAGGCTTGGCACATGGCTCTTTCTCCAGCAGAAATTTTACTCTCGAGGGAGTCAAGCAGACGATTTGCTTTTACATTTCCATTCAAATAAGCTGCAGTCAATTTTACCGCTTTTTTCCAAATTTCTGAATTTGGTGTGGATAAGTTGAACTTAGTTCTTCTCATTAGTTTATAAATGACATATATTCTAGTTTTTAAGATTTAAACAAGCATTCTCAAATAATTATGAATAAAGAGGCAATTGACGCTCTCATTGAAAAAAATCCACGGCTCTCTCCTTCTCGCGAAAAGCTTGAAGTAATGGTGCCGGGCAACTATTGCCTTCACCGTAGCTGGGGCTTTGGCAAAATAGTAGACTACAATAGCACGGAAGTAAAAATCATTATTGACTTTGAGGATGGTAAAAAAGGCCATGCCATGGCTCCCGCGTTTTGCGTGGACAAACTGGAGGTTTTGAAATCAGACGACATACTTGTCCGCTCCCGTGTAGAACCTGATGTGGTAAATGAGATGATCAAGGAAAAGCCGGCCGATCTGATGTGCGAAATCCTCTCCAAAGCTGAAGGGCAGGCGATGACGGTTGCGGAGATCGAACGTGTGCTGGCGCGTCTGATTGGGCCGATCAAATACAAAAAGTGGTGGACTGCCACAAAGAAGTTGCTGGTAAGAGAACCACGTATCGGAGCGCCCATTAAAAAGACAGATCCCTACATCTTTCGCGATGAACCAGTTAGCCCAGAACAAGAAATTCTGGAACAGTTCGCTTTGACAAAAAATTCCAAAGATAAAATTCTTTTGGGAGAAAAGTTGTACATCTTGTCAGAGGACATTGCTCTAATCCGGAACGAACTGCCTGAAATTCTGTCCGAGCTTACCGATGCAATTAGAAACTCAAAGAGCCTAAGCCAGGCAGATCGTCTTCACGGTGTTTGGGTGAGAAATAACCTCGCTCGAGACCTTCACGAAGATGTTGAGGTGTTGGAGCCTTCGTCAGCGTCTATTTTAGACGCGACCAACGACTATTCTGAGTTGGCATCTCAGCTTCCCGCCAACTACTACAAACGGTATCTTGATCTCCTCAAGCGTACCTACCCTGAAAAATGGACACGGATCATTGAAGACTTACTCTCGAAATCAAGTGGTAAATTTACCAGTGAGTGTATTAATTTTATGCTTGAGAATGGTTTGGAGGAGCGTGTGAGCCATTGTCTTAATCGCTGGCTCAATGAGCAAACGATTAAAGGTCCGTTACTCTTCTGGGTTGTTAAGAACAGAAATTCCAAAAAGTATGTTTCGATTATTCAGCCACTAGTTACTTCGCGTTTACTGGCTGCTATGTTTTATGCTATTGATTATGAAGCTCTACAAAATGCAAATACACGACGTATTCCCTTGGGTGATTTGCTAAGTGAGGACACGACTTTGATTCCAGACCTTCTTGCTGATGCAAATGTAGAAACCGCTCGTGATTTAGCTCAGACTTTGTTGCTCAACCAAGGATTTGAAGAGTTAACCAAGAAATCACTACTTGCGCGTTTTATCAAAAAATTTCCAACGGTCCAGAGTTTGATCGCAGGTGAGGCAACGTCTTCAAATGAAGAGGATGGTCTCATTGTTTCTCAGAAGAGTTTTGACGATGCGAAAGCTGAGTACGAAGATCTGATCGCAAACAAAATTCCACAGAACAAAGAGGCCATTGCAACTGCTCGTGAACACGGTGACTTAAAGGAAAATTCAGAGTACAAAATGGCCCGTCAGGATCAGGACATATTGTTGTCGCGCAAAAATGAATTGGAAGTCGATCTTTCCAGAGCCCGTGTTACAGACTTTAGTGACGCAACAACTAAAAATATCGGTATCGGTTGCTTGGTTGAATTGAAGGAAAGCTCTACAGGCAAAAAACATCGCTATGCGATTTTAGGCGCTTGGGACAGTGATCCGAAAAATAATATACTTTCTTACAAAACACCACTCGCTCGAGAATTACTGGGTAAGCAAAAAGGCGAAGTTGCATCCACAAGTATCGGCGGCAATGAAGAAGAGTGGACTATCTTAAACATTGAGCGGTGGCTGGATGTTAAATAGGCTGGATTACTTGGGCTTAACGAACAAAATTCCCTAATCATCATGATTACTGTACTTGTAGGAACTAACCGTCCCGATGCAAACAGTCGTAAGATTGCCTCTGAAATCGAATCGATCTACAAAAGTCTAAATGTAGATACAGAACAATTGGATTTGATTGATTTGCCCGCAGAGCTATTCACTCCGGATGCTTACGCAAAAAAACCGGATGCCTTCAAGCCATTTGCAGAAACAGTCTTAAATTCTGAAGGACTGCATGTTGTAACGCCTGAGTATAACGGTGGATTTCCAGGTGTACTTAAGTATTTCATCGATATGCTTCCTTTTCCGGAAAGTTTTGAAAACCGTGCTGTGGCATTCACCGGTGTTGCCGCTGGTCAGTTTGGTGCACTGCGTCCCATTGAGCAACTTCAGCAGCTCTTTAGCTATCGAAATGGATATTTGTATCCTGAACGCGTTTTCATCGCCGGAGTGCACTCTGTGCTGGGTGATTCAGGCAAGCTTACTGATGAAAAACTCAAAGAGCGTCTAATTTCCCAGGCGAAAGGATTCGCTAAATTCGTAAAGCAAGTTTGATTACTGCAGAATTCTCCGCAGTTTGCTGCAGAGTCACATGTTGTGTTGTCTCTTCGCTCGGGTACGATTTGGATTGCGAACGGTCATTTTCTGATTCAAGCCAAATCCCCGTACTTGCTTAAGGGGGAGCTTCATTGCCAGGATCCGGCCCGAGGTAAAGAGAGTATAAAGAGCTTTTCTACTTCTTCGCGGATTTAGCCAGCTTTCGTCTCGTATTCTCGTCAAGTATTCGTTTGCGAAGTCGGAGATAGTTGGGTGTGGCTTCAACTAGTTCATCGGGAGCGATGTATTCAATTGCACGCTCAAGAGAGAACTTAACCGGTGGCGAAAGCTGAATTCCTTTATCACTGCCTGAGGCACGCATGTTGTCTAGTTGTTTGGCCTTTGTAGGATTAACAGGCATATCTTCCTTTCGAGGATTTTCACCAACAATCATACCTTCATAAACGTCTTCGCTGGATCCAACAAATAGTTTGCCGCGGTTCTGAAGCATATCAAGAGCGTAAGGCATGGCCTTTCCCTGTCCCATGCTAACGAGTGTGCCAGTCGTACGAGTTGATATTTCACCGCAGTAGGGACGATATTCCAGGAACGAATGGCTCATTACACCATGTCCGCTGGTTAGCGTAACCAGATCACTTTCAAAACCAATAAGACCACGTGTTGAAATTTCCGCTTCGACGGTCACACCTGCATTATGATGCTCCATATTTGTGATCTTACCTTTGCGCTTGCTGATGTTTTCCATTACCGGTCCCAGTTGATCCTCAGCCACTTCTACCCAGATCTGCTCAATGGGTTCGTGTTTAACATTATCAATTGTTTTGTAGAGAACTGTTGGTCTGGAAACCAGCACTTCAAAACCTTCACGGCGCATTGTTTCGACAAGGACAGCAATTTGCATGGATCCGCGTGCATTGACTAAGAAACGCGTGCCGTCCTCGGTATCCTCAATGCTGATAGAAATGTTGGACTGAGTTTCGCGGATCAGCCGCTCACGAATCTGGCGAGAGGTTACTTTTTTGCCATCTTTTCCAGCAAATGGTCCATCGTTAACAGAAAATTCCATTTGAACAGTGGCTGGATCAATTTCTACAAAGGGCAGGGCTTCTGCCTCATTGGAAGCGGCAAGTGTATCGCCGATGTCGATCTCACTAAAACCAGCTATGCCAACAATATCGCCTGCGACTGCCTCATCAACATCATCCGTGTTGCCAGCGCCGGAGAAGCTTTTCATTTTTGTTATCTTTACACGGTCCGTTTTTCCGTTTTTACGATGAGTAAAGATGGACTGCCCAGAAGTGATTTTGCCGGAAAGGATTCGCCCGATAGCCATTCTTCCAACGTAATCATCCCAGTCAATATTGCTTACGAGCATACGGAATTCGCCATCCTCAATAACCGGGGGTGGGATACGCTCAATAATGGTTTCAAAAAGGTCCGCCATGTTTTGCCGCGGGCCTTCAACTTCTCGATCAGCAAAACCCATTTTGGCGGAAGCGTAGAGGAAAGGCGCATTAAACTGGTCTTCGTCTGCGTCCAAATCCAGGAAAAGCTCAAGTACTTTGTCATGTACCCACTCAGGTCGAGCGGTGTCGCGATCAACCTTGTTAATCACACAAATAGTCTTGAGGCCTTGAACAAGCGCTTTGCGAAGAACCCAACGAGTCTGTGCCTGTGGACCACCAACAGCATCAGTCAGCAGCAGAACGCCGTCAACCATCTTCATTACTCGCTCTACCTCAGCGCCAAAGTCAGCGTGGCCCGGGGTATCGACAATATTAATCGTGTACTCGATATCATCTTTCGGATTCGTCCATTTTACCGAAAGGTTCTTTGCCTTTATCGTGATGCCTTTTTCGCGTTCGAGATCCATTGAATCCATCGCACGTTCCTCAACCTGCTGATTTTCACGGTAAGCGCCACTTTGCTTAAGGAGGCAATCGACCAAGGTTGTCTTGCCGTGGTCAACATGTGCGATGATTGCGATATTGCGAATGTTTTTAGCGTTCATGGATTAAAAAACAAAAAGTCCGTCACGACAGCCTGCGACAGGATGATTTCGAACAATGAAAAGATACAAATCATTTCAAATGTCAACCAATTGCATTATGCCCAAGCTCTCAAGACAAAGTAACTTCATTTGTCTCGTATCTTGTTGAGAGCTTGTAAAGTAATGGTCGGATCCTTCTGGCATCGTTTTTGAATCTTGGTCCAACACCGTGTTCGGTTGGGTCCTTACGGATGCCCTTGGTAGACTTCTTTTATACGATCGCGGTGAGGCGCACATTGACTCAACGGCCCCTTTTTTCCGGTGTGCGCATTAGTACACTTTGAACCTGAAACGTACCGCCTGACTGTTTGGCGGTGGATGCCCAGTTCGCGAGCGATGCGACGTTCGGACCATTTCTGATTGCGCAGTGCCGTGATATTTCCATTTTGGTGGTGTTTGACATCCCCCAAGTGGTACACTTTAACCGCAAATTTACATTGCTCGCCTTAGCGTCTATTTTCATTGGGTTTTGAGACCTCTGCGGCGGAGCCACAGCTACCGGCGCTCCGGTTTCATGCTCACTTAAGCAGAGAATTGCAGTTCAGAATCTTGATCCAGAGCTTTTGGGGGCGGCCATGTTTTTGGAAGTAATTGGCCCAGTGTCGCTGGAAGCCTTTGGTCAGTCCCTGCGGCTCACAGTTGGAGGTTTTGTGGCAAGTGCCCTCAAACTGCTCGATGTCCGTGAAGGTTACAAAACCAATGAATCGCAAATTTAAAGCAAATATTTAACATGTTTTAATGTGCTAGCTCCTTCCGTAGGGTAATGATTGTAGGTACCAGATTGCTTTCTGTTCTTCAGCCGAGGTCCAGCCATCTTCTAACACTTGTATCAACAATTCCCTTAAGTTATTATTTCTTATTAAAGCCTGTTGGAGCTTTATATTTTTGCGAACAGCTTTGATGTACTGCAGCGCAATATCGTCGGAATCGGTGTAGTAGTCGCTATTCAAACTTTGAAAGACTTTCATCGTAAACAATGGATCTGTATGATGCTCACTAGCCAATGTCTGGGCCATTCCAACTTCATCTGTGCCAGTAAAGAAGCCAGTAAATTGATCCATAAAGGATCGATTCGACGAATCACTGGTCCCAGCCGTTTCTACATATGCGTGGTCTGCCAATAATGCACCCAGTGCACCACCAACCAAAACACCAATTGCAACACCTACCGGTCCAGCCCACATGCCGCCCAGTGCTCCTGCTGCTGCGCCCCCTCCAAAACCCCCGGCAAGACCTCCTGAAATCGTTGTAGCCTCTCGCCCGGTCTGCCACCAAGGATTTTCTGCAGTGCCGATGTTATATGCAGCAACCGCGAATGTTGCCAACCAGAGTGTTCTTCCAGCCCACCTAAGTTTAGGTATTGTGCTGGTTACTGAAGCCCTTGAGCGTCCGGCACTATTGATTACTTCAATATAAATCTGACGTTGCTGAAGATCGGACAATTCGCGGAATGGCACGTCTCCAAGCTTCATTTTCTTCATAGCTTTGGCAATAACATCCTGAAGTCTTAGGCCCTTGCTTTTCATAGATATTGCCAATGAGCGACCCAGATCCATATCTTTACTTCGTTGCATGGCCAGAATTTGATTGCGCATTTGCTGTGCCATTTCTGCACCCACTTGTGCGGATAGCTCACCGAATTCAACTGCTGTGCGCAAAGAATTACTCATTTCGCGTACTCTTACCACATATTCACTACGCACTTGAGCCATTCGTATGGATCTGCCGGCAAAGCTGCTCGCTGCAGCTTCAAACTGATGCAGAGCTGATTCTAATTCTTCTTTATCCGACACTCAAATTACTTCCTTTATAGTTTCTGAATCACCAGTCGATGTAACTTCAAGTACTCTTTGTATTTCCAGCCTCTGGGCAATGCTAATTGCAAACTTTTGGTTTTTTTTACAGTTAACTTGTAGGTGCTATCATTTTGAAAAAAAGTAAACTCTACCCAATTTTCTCCTGTCTTGATAAGCTTAAAAATTCCAGGTGTGAAGACGGTATTCGTTTCCAGAGAATCTGCAATAAGGCTATTTTCGCTGATAAGGTAAATGTGTAGCCCTTCATCATTAGGCGAGTCTTCCGTGAGGAAAATTAATGTAAACTCGTCTTTCAACTTATATTGTGCCTCTATGATAACTCCCTGTAGCTCGAGATTTAATATCTTTCCGTCTAAGGCCAGCACAGAACAATTGTTTCTCCGATTTGTCTCAGCTATCGAAAATCGTGTTTTACTTAACATGTTATTTCCTAACTCTGTTTATCTGTAGGATGCTGTTACTGTCGTAAGTCTAAGTAAAGGATCATTTCGTTACGTCTTTGGTTTCTCCGCCAGATATTGTAATTGATTTGATACAAGATAGCCTCTGTCGCTCAAAACCAGATCGCCCGGTTGCAGTTCAAGTTCCGGTGCAGCCAGCTAAGTCATTCTTGCTGTACCCGAGGGCATGAAAATTTCTCCTCTACCGAGGCCCTGAACGTGTTTTGTTAGAAACGAAATCTTATGTCTGCCGTGCAACGAATTTCTCAGAAGTCTGAAACCTGGATATTTCCCCAGTGTTGCTTAATAGTTTTAGTCATGGAGCAGAGCTTTTTTATAACATTTCAAGTTCTCACATACTTGATTGCCCGTTACAGGACCATGCAGTATCGACTTTACGAATAAAATCTTCAGGGGGGCGAAGTCCTTTGCCGTTTTTATCCATGAACCCATGGCTGGTTGTGCCCGTTGCGAGCAAATTATCTTCACGACGCACTTCATAGTCCATTATGAATCGAGCACGAGGCTTCTTCTTCATGAACAGGTGCACTTCAAGATGGTCGTCAAAAAAAGCAGGACTCTTGTATTCGATAGTAGCAGTCAGTACAGGGATATAAAGTCCGCGAGATTCAATATCACGATACGGAATGCCAATCTGATCTAGCATTAGGATACGAGCGGTTTCGAACCATACTAGATAGTTGCTGTGATAAACTACGTCCATACGATCTGTTTCAGCATAACGGACCCGTATTTTTGAAATTGTGTGGATCATTGTATGTAAAAATGCGGAAGTTCCTCTATTAGTGAAGTGAGAAATTTATTTGCAGTCACCTATAAACGTTAAACGAAGATTGTAACTACTCAACTCGGCACCCTGACTAGATTTTTTTAGTCTTGCCAAACCAAGGGAGATAAAACTACTGAGTCTTCCACGTGGCAGGCAATCATCAGCAAACACGGCGCGATCAACTCAAGGAAACGATGCGGTCTAATCCCGGTGCGGTCGTTGATTTGATACTCAATCTGGAGAAACGTATCGAAGAATTGGAAGCCCGGCTGAAGATAAACAGTCGCAACAGTTCAAGACCGCCCTCAAGCGATGGACTGAACAAGCCCTCACCCAAAAGTTTGCGCCAGAATGTAGAAACAACTATCGGGCGAAATAGGGGTTTATAGAGTGAAAATGGCCGTTTTGCATGAGATTTCTTGAATTCGGACAAAGCTAACGCAGGTCATTCCCGCATCGAGAATAACATTATCTTTGAACCTTAATGAGGAAATCATGCCCCTGGAGGCGCACGATTAGTGTTTTGGTATGCAAAAACTAGAACACTACCTCACTGGGTTTAGCCGCATATTATGCGGTAAACCGCCCAAAATGGCCTTTACACAATTCAAAAGTAAGAGGATCAAGGGCTTCGCAAGTTTGATCGTTTAGATTGATTAAGTGATTGCAGCCTTGAAATCGCATGTCTTATAAATCCTGCATGTCTGAAATACCTGAAATCGATATTGACTATGTGGCAAAGCTCGCGCGGTTGGAACTTTCCGTCGAAGAAAAAGAAGAACTGAGCGACCAATTAACAGATATTCTTGGCTACTTTGATAAGCTTAACGCGATCAATGTTGAAAATATCGAACCCATGGCGCATGCACATCCCATTTTCAATACCTGGCGAAAGAGTGATGAGGTAGGTGAGGCTTATGATCCAAAATTTCTGATGCAAATGGCCCCGGAACAGCGCGATAATCAGGTAGTTGTACCTAAGGTTGTAGAGTGATCTAAAGTTTCTCTTTTTACGAAAAGATCGAACATACATTTTATAAATGTAGTACTTCGGCCACTGCTTAAAGATCATTATCAAAGGGCAATGGACCTATTCAATGCAGCAGCAGATAAAAGATATCGTCTCCAAATAGATGCTGAAGTTTTTGCAGAGTGCGTTTTTTCTTAAAGTCTTTTTACAAGGTTCCACGAGCCGATATTACATAACTCATGGAGCGTCTTTCGAGTTTTATAGCAGTGAAATGAATATGTTGGAGGGGTCACTTGAACTTTATAGTTTGTACAAAATTGCTATTCTGGATTGTTTACTTGCAGCAAGAGCCCACGCAAAAGGTTGATCTATTTTAAAGAAATCTTTATTTTGTCTGTAACTTATTTATTGTCTAAATTTAAATCCCATATGTCCAATCTTTATTATAAAACCATTACTGAGCTTGCATCAATGCTTGCTGCAGGTGAGACGACTTCTGTAAAGATTACTCAGGCGGTAATTGATCGTACTGCTGCGGTAGACGATCGGATTAAAGCTTTCCTTCATGCCGATGCAGATGACGCTTTGTCACAAGCAAAGGCTTCAGATGAGCGCCGGGCAGCAGGTAGGACTGTTGGTTTGCTGGATGGCATTCCAATTGGGATCAAAGATATTTTAGCCGTTAAGGATCAGCCATTGCAGTGCGCTTCCAAAATGCTGGAGAATTACGTTTCACCGTTCGACGCAACCTGTATTGTAAAATTGCGTGAAGCAGGGGCGGTTATCTGGGGACGGTTAAACATGGATGAATTCGCTATGGGTTCATCCACAGAAAACTCGGCGTATCAAACAACCTCCAATCCCTGGAATTTGGAGACAATACCAGGTGGCTCTTCAGGTGGTAGTGCTGCGGCCGTTTCCGCTGGTGAGGCAATTGCCACTCTCGGTACCGATACTGGTGGCTCGATACGCCAACCGGCAGCGTTGTGTGGAGTGGTGGGAATGAAGCCAACTTATGGATTGGTTTCTCGCTATGGTCTGGTTGCGTTTGCATCATCGCTTGATCAGGTGGGTCCGCTAACCCGTACAGTTGAAGATTCTGCCTTGTTACTACAAGCAATGCTAGGCAAGGATCCTTTGGATTCAACGTCGATTAGCTATTCGGAAATACCTGATTACGCAGCTGCACTTAAAGAAAGAACCGGCCCCTGGAGACTAGGTGTGCCGAGACAATTTTTTGACAAGGGTATCGATCTGGAGGTTAAGGCAGCGATTGACCAGGCGATTGACTGGTATTCAAAACAAGGCTGTGAGATTGTAGATGTTGAACTGCCACATTCAGATCTGGCAGTTGCAGTCTATTACATAGTGGCGACCGCGGAGGCATCTTCGAATCTTGCGCGTTTTGACGGCGTGCGCTACGGGCACAGAAGCTCTGAAGCAAATGATGTTTACAAACTTTATACAAAGAGTCGTGGCGAAGGTTTTGGAGAAGAAGTCAAACGACGTATTATTCTGGGAACTTACGTCCTGAGTTCCGGATATTATGATGCCTATTATCTGCGTGCTCAGAAAGTTCGGCGCCTGGTGCTCGGTGATTTTGAAAAAGCATTTGATCAAGTGGACGCCATTCTCACACCAACCTCGCCAACACCGGCGTTTAAACGTGGAGAGCGGTCCGACGATCCGTTGGCGATGTACCTTAGCGACATCTACACGATTTCGGTCAATTTAGCCGGCCTTCCAGCAATTTCAGTCCCAGCTGGATTTACTAATAATGGTTTGCCCATTGGTTTGCAAGTGATCGGGAAAGCTTTCGGCGAGGCTGACATGTTTGCAATAGCCCATGCGTTTGAGAAAGCGCATACACACACCCGGAAAAGCCCCGAACTATAACCCTGAAAATCAACAGGATTACTAAAAGTTACATATCGACCAGATTCCTTCCATTAATCGGAATCAATTTTTAGAAATTCTTTAATTCTGAGGAAAGTTTAAGCGCTATGCAGAGCATTGCCATCAACAGCGAGGGCAGCTTCTTTAATAGCTTCGCTGACTGTTGGATGGGCGTGAATGGTGCGTGCAAGATCTTCGGCGCTGCCGCCGTATTCCATGTGCCCAACGATCGAAGCAATCAGCTCAGAAGCATGTTTACTGACAACCTGAGCCCCGAGAATACGATCCGTCTTTTTGCAAGCAATTATCTTTGCGAATCCATCGGTTGCATCAGTAGCAATTGCGCGACCGTTACCTGCAAAATTAAACTTTCCCACCTTAACCTCAATCCCTTGCTCCTTTGCAGCCGCTTCGCCGAGACCGACGCTGGCAATTTCAGGATCTGTATAAATAACATTGGGAATTAAATCATAGTTTGTGTGGCCAGCTTGACCGGCGATCATTTCAACGCAAGCGATACCTTCTTCCTCAGCTTTGTGTGCAAGCATTGGACCAGTAATCACATCACCTATTGCATAAATTCCGTTGGCAGATGTCTGATAACGTTTGTTTACCGGTATACGGCCTTTTTCATCAGTTTCAATTGCTACAGACTGGAGGCCAAGGTTATCGGTATGAGGCTTACGTCCAACAGCTATGAGCACTTTATCGACTTCAAGCTCAAGCGTTTGATCACCTTTTTCGGCCGTGAGTATGTGCTTTTTACCAGACTGCTTGAGTCCAGTAACTTTTGTGCTCAAATGAAAGCTAAGACCCTGTTTTTTGAATAAACGTTCAGCAGCTTTTGAGACATCTTTGTCAAAGGCAGCTACTATATTTGGCAAAAACTCTATAACATCCACTTTAGCGCCTAGACGAGCCCAGACCAGTCCCAGTTCAAGTCCGATAGCTCCAGCGCCAACGACTGCCAATTTCTCAGGAACCTTGTCGAAGGCGATTGCCTCGGTGCTGCTGACAACTGTTTTACCATCAAATTTGAGAAAAGGAAGTTCTATCGGAGACGAGCCCGTCGCCAGGATGATGTGTTTGGCATCAAGTGTTTGTTCGGCGTCAGATTTCTTCACAAGTACCTGGCCACCACCCGCCAAGGTGCCCAGTCCGTGAAAGACTTTGATTTTGTTGGCCTTCATCAGCTGCTCAACTCCGCCGCAGAGTTTGGCGACTGTGTCGTCTTTCTTTTTCATCAGCTTTTTGAGATCAAGTGATAAATCGCTAAATGTGATTCCATGATCTGCAATACCATGGCTGGTATGGTAGTACACTTCGCTCGAGTGGAGAAGAGCCTTGCTCGGTATACAGCCAATGTTTAGACAAGTGCCGCCCAGAGTTTTGCTTTTTTCGACAAGCGCCGTTTTGAGGCCTAGTTGAGCGCTGCGTATCGCAGCAACATAGCCACCGGGACCTGAGCCAATAACGATGAGATCGAAGTTGTTTTCTGACATGATTGTTAATATTAGATATCGAAGAGCAGTCGTGTTGGGTCTTCAATTGCTTCTTTGACCTTGACCAGGAAGGTCACAGCTTCCTTGCCGTCAATTAGCCGATGGTCGTAGCTTAGCGCCAAGTACATCATTGGACGAACAACAATCTCACTATTTACGACAACAGCTTTTTCCGTGATGTTGTGGAGTCCCAAAATAGCAGGTTGTGGGTAATTGATAATCGGTGTGCTGAGCATCGAACCGTAAATGCCACCGTTGGATATAGTGAATACGCCACCTTCAAGGTCGCTCATCTGAATTTTACCATCCCGGGCTGCTTTTGCATATGCCAGAATATCCTGTTCAATTTCAGCGAAATTCTTCTGATCGCAGTCGCGAACAGTTGGCACCATTAGACCTTTGTCCGTACCAACAGCAACACCAATGTCGTAATAGTGCTGCGTTACTATCTCATTACCTTCAATGCGAGCATTTACCGCAGGAACTGCCTGCAAAGCATGAGTTACGGCTTTTGCAAAAAAGGACATGAATCCAAGCTTGATGCCGTGTTTTTCAACGAATTTTTCCTGATGCTGCTTACGCAGTTTCATGACGCTGCTCATGTCCACTTCGTTGAAAGTGGTCAGCAAGGCGCATTCTTGAGTCGCCTGTACCAGACGCTCAGCTATTTTGCGCCTGAGTGGGCTCATCTTTTTGCGAGTTTCACGTTTTGTTTTAGCTTCCGCAGCAGTAACGGATGATGGAGCAACTGCTGTGCTATTAGCTGCCGAGAGCACGTCTGCCTTGGTTAGTCGACCATCTTTGCCGGAGCCAATTATCCCAGTTAAATCGGCACCTGTTTCCTCAGCAGCTTTACGAACAGCGGGGGAGAGTGGATAGTCTGTCTTTTTTCCTTCGATAGTTGCTCCGTTGTTTTTCTCCTGATTAACTGAATCTGCCTTGGCTTCGGCAGTCACCTGAGCTAAGGAAGTATCCTTCGGAGCATCAGTCGCTGTTTTTTCTTTTTTACCGGCAGGTGGAGCCGCACTTTCGTCAATAATTGCTACAACCTGATCAATATCAACCTCATCGTCGGCAGCAACTTTAAGGCTGATTACACCAGACACTTCTGCATTACCCTCAGAAGTGACTTTGTCTGTCTCCAATTCGTAAAGTGTCTGATCTTTTTCAACATAGTCGCCGTCTTCGACATGCCATGCAGCCAAAATGCCGCTGCTGATAGATTCACCCATTGCCGGGATTTTAACTTCGGTAGCCATAGTAGATTTAGATTAAATTTAAATTTCGTGCTTACGCTGAAAATGCTGTTTCGACAAGTTCGGTTTGTTCATATCTGTGTAACGCTAATGATCCAACCGCCGGACTAGCTGCTTCACCGCGACCCGCGTACTTCGGCATCTGTTCAATGGCTTCCGCAATACGGGGCGCTATAAACGACCAGCCGCCCATGTTTTTGGGCTCTTCCTGGCACCAGACAATGTCTGTTACTTTAGGGTACTTGGAACGAATTTCTCTAAACAGTTTTTCGTTGAGCGGATAAAATTGTTCAATGCGGATAATAGCTGCGTCTTTGATCTTTTTAGACCCACGGTGTTCTACCAGATCATAATAAACTTTTCCGGAACAGAAAATAAGGCGTTTTGTCGCTTTTTTGTCAACAGTTTCATCGTCGAGAATTGAACGGAATGGGGAATCTGTGAAATCTTCGACTTTTGAAATGCAATCTTTGTGCCGCAGCAGGCTCTTTGGCGCCATAATGATAAGCGGTTTCCTAAATTCACGTTTCATCTGACGGCGCAAAATATGAAAATACTGTGCTGGTGTTGTAAGATTACAGACCTGAATATTATTTTCCGCACATGCCTGCAAGAAACGTTCCAGACGAGCAGAGGAGTGTTCCGGCCCTTGACCTTCATAACCGTGAGGCAAGAGCATAACCAAGCCACTCGAAACGCCCCATTTGGATTCACTGCTTGTAATAAACTGATCGATAATCACCTGTGCGCCATTTACGAAGTCGCCAAACTGCGCCTCCCAGATCGAGAGCATTTGGGGATAGTCCACCGAATAACCAAAATCAAATCCAAGCACAGCTGCCTCGGAAAGCAACGAGTTGTGAACGCAAAACTGAGCTTGTCCTTCTTCAAGGTCCAGAAGTGGCACATACGCCTCACGCGTATCGTTATCGTAAAGTACCGAGTGTCGATGGCTGAAAGTGCCACGCTCACTATCCTGTCCACTTAACCGCACGGGGGTGCCATCCATGAGCAGGCTACCAAAGGCAAGCGCTTCGGCCATTCCCCAGTCAATCCCAGTATTTTCCTTGAATGCCTTGATTTTGGCGCTGAGCTGGCGAATGATTTTTTTGTTCGCATTAAAACCCTCTGGAAGTCTCACCAGACGCTCAGCAATGTATTCCAAACGCTCTTTCTTAACAGTTGTGCTGGTGCCAACAAAGTTGTAGGGTGGCTGTGTTCTTGAAGTGGATTCAGAAAGCAAGTCGCCATCCAGCTTGTCTTTCTTTTTGGCTGCCCCAAAGGCTACATTGAGTTGCTGATCGTATTCATCTCGGATTGCCTGGACTTCAGATTCAGTAAATTCACCGGATGCAATCAAACGTTTGGCAAAGGTCTGCCCAATAGGCTGCATACTCGAAATCGTCTTATATAAAGTTGGTTGAGTGAATGCCGGTTCATCACCTTCATTATGTCCATGTTTACGCCAGCAGTACATGTCGATGACAACATCGCTTCCAAAGTTTTGGCGGTAATCGAAGGCTGCCTCTATCGCAGCAATAGTAGCCAGAGGATCATTTCCATTTACATGGAAAATCGGCGCCTCAACAATTTTTGCAACATCGGTACAATAATGACTGGAGCGTGCTTCGTCTGGATTGGTCGTAAAACCAATTTGGTTATTGACGACGATGTGAATTGTTCCGCCAGTACGATAGCCATCCAGTTGAGAAAAATTGAACACTTCAGAGACAATTCCCTGACCGGCAATCGCGGCATCACCATGAATTAGCAGCGGCAGTACACGCTTACGCTCCAGATCCCCAATGATGCGTTGCCGGGCACGTGCTTTACCTTCGACCACGGGATTGACTGCTTCGAGATGGCTAGGATTAGCAGCCAAACGAATGTCGACTTCATGATTTTCGGTGGTTTTACGTTTGGTAATGAAACCAAGATGATACTTCACATCTCCGTCGCCATCGACATTCTCAGGGATATAGTTTTCGGAAAATTCGCGGAAAATGTACTCAAGCGATTTGCCTAGAAAGTTTGCTAATACATTCAAGCGACCGCGGTGGGCCATTCCCATTACAATTTCATCCACATTATTCTTGCGGCATCGTTCAAAGACGCTTTCCAAACAGGCAATTAGTGTTTCACCTCCTTCGAGCGAAAATCGTTTTTGCCCGACATAGCGTTTCTGAAGGAAGTTTTCAAAATCTTCAGCATGGATGATTGTTCGTAGTATTCTCTCTTTTTGTTCTTTGTTGAAACGTGGAATAAAGCATTCCGGCTCAATTCTAGCTTGAAGCCAGCGTCTGCGGGACGTCTCCTGTATATGTAAATACTCGATCCCAATCGCATTACAGTAGGTTTTTTTAAGGCGATCCAACAACTCGCGTACAGTCATCTCAACACCATTGAGGTAGTTTCCTGTGTGGAACACCTTATCAAGCTCCGACTCTTCAAAACCCAAACGTTCAAGTGTAAGGCGTGAATTCAAAGGGACTTCTTTAGTCAGAGGATTAAACTTGGCAACCGTGTGGCCAATGGAGCGATACGCATAAATGGCCCCAATTACACGAGCCTGCTCAATAGCTCTGCCTTCAGAAGATGAGTTACCTGAATCTACAACAGAGCCAGTGCCATTGTTTTGCGCAAGATCGAAGCCTTCAAAAAAGGCGCGCCATTCAGAGTCCAGTGAGTCCGGATCAGACAACCAAACGTCAAAATTTTGGTCAATAAGATCTGCATTCCAGCGACTAGCGATAGTTGAATTCATTTCTGTTATTTATAATTACAAAAAGGTCAGAGTACGTTTCAATATAAGCATTACAAATCACAAAATAGAATTTTTCATATTATTCAAATTTCTAATACTGAAACCCTTTTCCTAATACTTTAGGTTTCGGTTAAAGTGCTTAGAGTAAAATCAGGGGTATTTCATCTGGAAGTTTCTTTGGCAAGTAACTCATTGACCCAGCGCCTGTGAGGTCCAGACAGGGTAATGTTTTCAAGCTGATTTATTTCAATCCAGTGAAGCTCTTTTGATTCAGTGTTTAAGACCGATGTCTGGGGCCGATAAATGGTTTCTTTGATGCGTTTATTGGTGATGCCGCGTGATTTAATGGCAAGTACTTTGCCGAGGTTTGGCAGCTTGGAAAGCTTCTTGATTTCGGGCAGTTCATATTGCCCTGCGAGCTGTTTTGCGTTCTCAGGAATGCGATGTAGCAGAAGTCTGCCGTCACGAATAACCCAGAGGCGAGTCACTTCAATTTTTACTGTCGCTGCTCGCTGAATGTTCGGTATGTTTTCTGCG
>CAZUYZ010000216.1:0-7963 GCA_964624365.1 uncultured Puniceicoccaceae bacterium | reverse complement strand
CTTCTTTCGTGCTGAGTCCCTCACGAGACCCGCCTTGTCTTTCACTACGGTTATTGTCACTGTTTCCGATCATTTCGTTTCATATGATTAGTTCATGTCCATGCCGGGCACACAAGGAAAATGCTCCGTCGTTGCCGCAGTACCAATGCCAACGTGCGGAAATGACGGAGCATTTCCCTCCAGTAGATTGCTAATTTGAACCATATAAAATGTTTTGGGACAGATAAATGAGTATTTTCTTTTAACTTAACAATGTAGAACTAAGAACCTATTCAAAAATGGACATAATGAACACACTTTCCCCCGATGCATCTATCGTTATTCTGACGGGCGCTGGAATATCTGCTGAAAGCGGCTTGGAGACATTTCGCGGGGCCGGCGGACTTTGGTGCGGCCATCGAGTAGAAGACGTTGCTACGCCTGAGGCTTTCGACGACAATCCAGAGTTAGTCCATACCTTTTACAACATGCGCCGAAGCGGATTGTTAAATTCTAAAATTAAACCCAACCCGGCCCACCAGGCGCTGGCGAAACTTGAGAAAGAGTGGGAAGGCAACGTTTTAATCATTACACAAAACGTGGATGACTTACATGAACGTGGAGGCTCACAGAATTTGCTTCACATGCATGGAGAACTTCTTCGAGCCTTCTGTGTAAATTGTTCCGATGGAATGGGCAGAAAATTTGAATGCCACACAGATATATCTGTCACAAGTGAATGCCCCTCCTGTAGACAAAGAGGCGGACTGCGTCCTGACATCGTCTGGTTTGGAGAAATGCCGTACCATATGGATGCCATCAGTGAAGCGCTTTCAGAATGCGATCTCTTTATCGCTATCGGAACATCAGGACATGTTTATCCTGCAGCCGGATTTGTAAGTGAAGCGCTTCAGGCAGGAGCAATAACCATTGAGATGAATCTTGAGCCTTCGTCAAATGCGTCCCATTTTCATTATTCCATTACAGGACCTGCAGGAACAACTGTATTGAAGCTTGTTGAGGCACTCCTCGAATGCTGAGTGATAGCCAGTATTCGATTTATTCTGTACTTACTCTGCTGTTCTTTGCTTCGATCCAACGGCTCATGTACTCTGTGCTTCGATGCTGATGGTGCCTTAACATGCGCCCAGTAAAATGACGTTTTCTATTCTTCTGCATTTTAATTAACGCAGTCTCAATCAATTGAGGTAATCGCGGCAGCCACTCTTCTGCGCTAAAACGATTTTGGACAATCTGCTGGCCGCAAGTTCGTACTTTTGCCCATAGACTAGGATCGTCATATAGTTCGACGGCAACTTTCGCTAGCTTACAAGGCTCGTCGGTTATTGAACATCCCCACTCTTCTTTGTCAGCAATTCCTTCCGCTCCAACAGAGGTTGTTACCGTTGGTGTACCCGTTTGAAATCCATCGAATACCTTGCCTTTAAGCCCGGCCCCGTAACGAAGCGGCACACAATTTACACGGTACTGAGATAGCGTAGCCAGTGCGTCTTCAGCGCGGCCTTTGTAGATAAACCCACTGCCTGGATCGTGAAGCTCTTTTTGATAGCGATCTCCATAAGCGCCATAACAATGAAATTCTGCCTGTGGTAATTCTTCACGTATGCGTGGCCAAATCGAATGTTTGCACCAGCGTACCGCATCAAGATTTGGTGAATGCATAAAACTGCCAATCATCATAAAATTTTGGCGAGATTCAAACGGATTAGATGTAAACTCATTCATTTCCAACCAAAAGGGCAAGTAAGCGACCTGTTGCTCAGGAATGCTGAATTCTTCAATCAACAGTCTCACTTCGTAATCGGCGATCATGAGTGTTAAGTCCGAGCGATGAATCGAAGCAATTTCGCGCAACGCAATATCGTTGTACAAATCAAGCGCTTCGCTGTTCTCAACCTTTAGTCGACGTGCCTCGCGCAGACAATGAAGGTCACTTGTATCTAAAACGCGCAAAGCATTTGGACATGATTTTTCGACCCGCCAGCCAAACTGCTCTTCGGTCACAAAGCGGTCAAACAAGACGCAATCCGGATCCATCGAAGCAATCCACGAATCAAAAGCCGCATCATTTGCACATATTGTGTGTGTCGGAACTTTGAGCTTTTCCAGATCGAGACAGCGCTCTGTCAGTCGAGCAGCAGTGGCAAATGAGACTCGATACCCCGCAGCTTGCAGAGCTTGAATAATATTTACAGTCCTCTTGCCAGCTGCGGTTGAGTCGGGCTCCGGCCAGACTTTGCCAATAATCAGACAGTGCACCGCTTGATACTTCTACTTTACGATCGCTCCGGAACTCAGGAAAATACCCTTCAGATTCATCTCCAACTGGCGAGGATTAGGTGAATTATTTAGTGCGTCCTGCTTGGACACTAAACCTGCTTTCAGTAGCCGGTATAAGTCCTGATTAAAGGTTTTTGAACCGTTGCCTTCAGAAGCTTCAATAACTGCCTCAATCTTATCAAGTGCGCCACTACGTATCATCTTACGCGCCACAGAATCCATGACTAAGATTTCTGTTGCCGGCAACTGTCCGCCACCCTCCATAGCAGGTAGCAATTTTTGAGCCATAGCGCCACGCAACGTGCTGGCAATCTGTCCTTGCAGAAACTCTTTATGCTCCTCGGGGTAAAACTCAAATAGGCGTTGTATCGCCTGTGAAACATTAGAGGCATGCAATGTCCCAAACACCAAGTGACCGGTCTCGGCGGCCTGCAATGCAGTCTCAAAGGTCTCACGATCACGCATCTCACCGATCAAAATTACATCTGGATCCTGTCTTAAGACGGAACGTATACCATCAGAAAAATTCAGGCAATCGATACCTATTTCACGCTGATTGATAATTGATTTCACGTCTTTGTGAACATACTCAATCGGATCTTCAAGAGTAACAATGTGTCGATCGTAGTTGCAGTTGATATGATTGACCAGAGATGCCAGTGAAGTGCTTTTACCTGAGCCAGTGGGACCGCATACAATAACAATACCATTTTTTTCCTTACAAAGGGTCGACAGCGTTGTCCCATCCAGACTAAGGTCTGCAAATGTTGGTGGTCGATCATTCACATAACGCAGAGCTAAACTGGGTAGTCCGCGCTGTAAAAAACAATTGATTCGAAAGCGACCCGCTCCTTTCAATTCATACGAATAATCAGCTTGTCGTCTTGTCGCCCAAGTATCTTTAAACTGCTCAGGTATTGTGGCGTCGATAAACTCTAAAATTTCGTCTGCCGAGAGCGGATCCATTTCAACAGCTTCCAAACTGCCGGACATACGCAAATACGCAGGACTGCCAGACTTGATATGAATATCGCTGGCCCGGTTTTCAACTGCGAGCGAAAGAAGTACGTTAAATTTTTCGGGAGTTTCCATAAGGTCGATGTGCTGAGTTCAGAATTACAATCAAATATGAAACAACTATCGGATTTAAGCAACTGTAGTGCAATTTCAAAAGTCGCCTTAAAACGTGGATTCGTCAGTTGAAATTGGTTAGACTTCAACTGATAAATCCAGATTAAAAACCAAAAATTCTACGAATAATTCCCCAAAAACCAGATGGTTGTTGGGCTTCTTCGGACTGCTCTCCGTTCCCAGCGTCACTACTCCTTTTGGAGTCGGAGCCCGATTGATTCGATTTACCAGTATTTTCTGACCATTCTGTTGATGGCTCATAGTTTAGAACTAATTGAAAATCTTTTATAGTAGGCCGTTGTTCAACAGCTGCTTCCACTATTTTCGCCAAACGCGCCAAGTAATCCTGCCCGGTTGATTCCAGCAAGATCGGCCCGAAATAGTAATTCAGACTTTGATGAATATAGATGACATACCAACCTTTTTCCAGGTCAGCCATATCTGATTTGACTTGTCCTGGAAATCGTTGATCAAAAGCCTCCTTGGGCAAAAAGTCCATATAGGGAATCGCAGACTCATCAATAACGCGAATACTCAAATTCGCCTGAACAAAACCTGGAAACAAACATAGAAACAAAATGAATGATAACGAGTGTCGCAGTTTTAATTGATAGGAGCTGTGTGACTTATAATTTCGCATTTTAATTTTTTCTTGTAACGCGCAGCTTATAGCAGCGAGTGAAACTCCCCGCAGCAAGCTGCGGAGAATTCTCTCAGATTAAGAGCACACACCATTGAATCACTGCCCAGTCGATTGCAAACCAGCGCTATGCAATCGTTCCAATGCGTTGCCATTTCCGTTCTTATCTAAAAACCGGACTCTTGGCCTGTGATTCCAACCACTGTGGTCGCCTGTGATCGCCCATTGGTTATTTTTTGAAACCCACTCATGGTTCATCAATTCATCCCAGCGCCAGATGTAGTCAGGATGTCCTTTTAAAATAACGAATTCGCTGAAAGGCTCTAAGCGATTCGAAAGCTTAAAGTAACAATCCTCAAACGACATCGAATACTTGTTCTCAGCAACTACCCACCAAGTATTTTCATCATCGACGACTCGCAATAAGCTTTTGAGCCGTGTTTCTTCGAACGCACACTCTACAAAGCGGTTACGAACACTGATACTGGTGTTTTCGCCTGGCGTCCAAAATACTCGAACGGCTCGCCGAGTTATATTACTTACACGATGCGTAAAGTAATTTCGATAAAAGAGGTTATCATTTGAAGATGTTTTGCTCTCTGCATCCCAAAAAATATGAACACTATCGTGCACCGCCGAACTAAATTCATTATACTGAATCTTATTATTTGAAGATCCCAAAATGTATAAGCTGATATTCACCGAACCTGTGAACAGGTTGTTAGAAATAAGCGTATCTTCAACATTAAGTAGCCTCAAACTTGAATTAACAAACTCACAGTTGGATAATTTTACGCCATCAGCAAGAATTGAGGTTACCCCAAGCGCTGTTAGAGGTTTACCGTCTTTATCCAGAGTTCCTTCGAGACTCAATCCGGGAATGTCGATTTCCAATGCATTCAAACCATATTGCCCCTCTCCCAGGTAAATAACTCCACCGCCACCAGCATCTTTAAGCCTAGATTGCTCTTTATAGGCAACGAAGGCACGTTCTATAGTTTTGAATGGCGCTTCTGAAGTACCCTCGCCCATACTATCGTCTCCACGTCTACTATCAACGTACAACTCGATAGAATCCGGTTCTGATATCTCAGTATTTTCAACAATAAAGATACGAAATGAATATTCTGTAGACTTCGAATTTTCAACGTCGTTATCGTTAACCGTGATTTTGACCGACGCTATACCGACTCCACTTTCAGCATAATTCAACGTTAAGAGGCCGTTCTCTACTTGCGTAGAGACAAGAGACTCATTGTCACAGCTCACTAGAAATCCTAGATTCTCGTCATCGGTACTATCATCCTCAAACACGTCAAAAAGGTTGATTGTCTCAGGTTTGGAGGCCTCATAAACAGCAATATCCTCGATTGCATTGATAACTTGAGGAGCATAGTTTTCTTGCTTTTCCGCCAATTCGCCTGACCATTTGAACCCAAAGGAGTACTCGGTTTCCAGAACAAGTCCATCACCATCGTCATCAGAAAACTGAATCGATGGAATAAAATCATTCTTCTTATTACCCGTGAGGAGATCACTATCGTTTGAGACTATCCAGGTATCGTTAAGCAATTCATCCCAGTACCAGCTTTGTTTGGAGCGCTCACGGACAATCAGAAAACTGATGAACGGAGCCCTGCGGTCACCTTTTTTAAAATAACAATCCTTGAATACCGTCGATGGGCCTCTGTCCCGAACTGTCTTCCATGAGCTTTCATCGACAATTACGCGCTTCAATTTACCGGGAACAGTTTCTTCAAAAATACACTTCAGAAAATAGTTTCCCGTACTCACAGACTTTTTATACGAACGACCTTTAAAAAAGGATCCTTTGTTAGAAAAGATCACCTGATTGGTCGATTTCTCCGGATGATGGGTAAAGTAATTTGATTCGAAGAGATTATTTCCGGATGGCCGTTTACTCTTGAGATCGGAACGAATGAATACGCAACTTTCTGTAGCTGATTCAAAGCGATTATTGCTAATTTTGTTATTAGAAGATCCAATTATTGAGAGACTGTTCTGGGTCGTGCCAAGGAATAAGTTGTTAGCAATCGTAGCTGCCTCGACTCTGAACAAGGTCAATTCCGCATCCAGAAAGAGACAATTGGTTACGGTTACTTCATCTGCCGTTACTTTCACATCGCTCAAGACGCTCGCAGGCTTTCCATCGTCACCAAGTGATCCTTTTATCCGGATGTTTGAAATATCAACCTCAATAGGCTTGGTATTATAATATCCTGCGGCCAAGTGAATTGTATCATCCGCGCCAACAAAGTCCGGGAATAATTCATTAATTGCCAGCAGAGCATAGAGACTTTTAAAAGGTTTCTCCTTACTACCGGTGCCATTTTCATCATTGCCGTTGGCGGCATTCACGTACCAGTTGGTCAGGTCTGTTAACTCCGACTCGCTAGCTTGAACTTTGGGTAACACTAGGATCAGGCTAATTACAAACAATAGACAATTTTTCTTCTTCATGATTTTAAAGTCGCTATTTTTCAAGCTAATTCAACGGCTCCGGCAAGCAATTTTGCAAATGGATGCCTGACCCGGTCTGCCGTCTCTTTGACTTCAGTGTGAGTTAGCAACCCTGTAGATATGCCTGCTGCTGCGTTTGTAATGCAAGAAATACCAATAACTCGCATACCTAACTGGCGAGCGACAATTGCCTCTGGCACCGTAGACATACCAACCGCATCCGCACCCAAACTTGAAAAAGCTCGAATCTCCGCAGGCGTTTCAAAACTGGGTCCGGTAGTTGCCAAATAGACCCCTTCCTGCAAAGAAAGGTCTTGGTCTTGAGCCCACTCCCTGATTTTCCGGCGCATAGACTTATCATAGACTTCCGTCATATCCGGAAAACGCACTGCTTCATCTGCTTCAATTCCAATAAGTGGATTAGTCCCAAGGAAGTTTATATGGTCGTAGATCAACATAAGGTCTCCCGGCGTATAAGAAGGATCAATCCCGCCTGCAGCATTGGTGAGAAATAAGGTTTTAACACCAAGTTGATGCATTACCCGTATCGGCAAAGTTAGTTGCTGCATCGTATAGCCTTCGTAAAAATGCAGTCTTCCTTGCATGCAAACTACACGCTTATCTCCCAAGTATCCAAAAACAAAGCGTCCGAAATGGCCCGGAACAGTCGCTACAGGAAAGCCCTCAATTTCGCTGTAAGGCAAGCACCCGCTTATGTCGATATGCTCGTCAGCAAAAAAGCCCAGTCCGGAACCCAAAACCAGACCGATTTCAGGTTTGAACTTCTCGAGTTCAACAGGCAGTTCAGTAGATACATTCATGGCAAAGGTTAGACTTTTAAGCCGTGAATATGCATCTGAAGCTACTCAATTCAACTCTGTTGTAATTAAAAACTTATAATTTTGCCAAACACTCAAGACTCACTTCAAAGCCCCAATCTTTATGGAAGAACCTTACATACAAAGCCGGCAAAACGATCAGATTAAAAACCTTGTTAGGCTGAGAGAGCGTAAGCATCGCGATCGCCAGGAACTCTTTTTAGTCGAAGGTATGCGAGAACTCAGCCATGCATTGAATTCGACTTACACTGTAGAGATTGTTTACTACTGCCCGGAGCACTTCCCGACTGACCAGCATGCACTGTTCGTTCAGGGAGTTCGCAGCCAACAAAAGGCACGACTTGTACGAGTCAGCAAAGAAGCCTTCACCAAAGCCACGTATCGAGAAAGTCCGGATGGAGTCATTGCTGTAGCGAGACAACAAGCCCACTTAACTGATCAACTAAAACTGCCCGCCAACCCACTTTTGCTAATTCTGGAAGGCATCGAAAAACCAGGCAACTTAGGCGCCATTCTACGCAGTGCAGACGGCGCTGGCGCTGATGCTGTTATTCTGGTGGATTGCATTCTTGATCTTTACAACCCTAACGTT
>CAZUYZ010000215.1:0-20244 GCA_964624365.1 uncultured Puniceicoccaceae bacterium | reverse complement strand
TTTTCCGGACATCGTGAAAATCAATCACCCTCGCCCGATCGTGCTTCACTTCGTCACCTACACGATAGTCCATCGGCACGCCGTCGAGCAACATTTGGTGAAACGCCCGGTTGCGCTGTTCCAAAACAGGATGATCCAGCTTCAGTACCGCCTGAGCGGCTTCCTCAAGAGAGCTGAACGGGACTCCCGGATTTAGCCGTTGCATTGCGCGAAGCAGTCTATCCGTCAAGACGGTCTCGCGATAGTCTGTCCGTTCGGGTGCGTCGCCATCGGGTGAAATATCTGGCCCATGAGCGTGGCTCCATCCAGTCCCACGGAACCATTCCAGGCATTGCTTTTCCAATTCGTCTTCAGTTGGCATGATAAACTTTTCTTGAAATTTTTGTTAATATGGCCGAGCATACATTCATCTCATTTACCATGTGTAAAAAGAGTAACGAAGCCGTTCTTCGAGACGGCTTCAGCCATTTCCGAGAAAAGGTCAAACGCCCAACAGGCAGCAAGTGCAGTTTGCAATGAAATAAGAAGTTGCTGTAATTCAGGAACTTGCAGTTAAGGCAGCAATGAAATGCAGTTTGCGATGAAATAAAAATCATCATGACGCATTTTCACCTTCGTCATCGGCCAGGTTGTATGCCTGCCTGGGATCGTTGGGAGTTCGAGAGAATGCAATTTGCAGCACGCCTGCCCGTTTCATTACAGTTAGATAATTGTTGCGCAGGCTGTCAGGTTTTCTGTCTAGTAACTTTGATAGTATGTCGAAAATAGGGATTGAAGCGTTCATGATTTCCTGGGAACGCCGACGTCCTCGTCGGCATTTATTGAGTTAAAACCAGACCAATTCCAATCTTCTTCTGTAGCACACAGTCCTGCTTTGACGGGATTGGCATGAATATAGTCTACAACTTTTTGATAATGCTCTATACTACGAATATAACGATCCCAATAATCTCTCATCCAAAAGCGCTTCCCGGGAACACTGAGACCCAGCTTGGCATTATTTTTCATGGCCCAGCGAGAGGTGAAAGACTTCCACCCCTTTACAATAGATGCAACCGGAAACAGCGGTTCAACGAGCACATGCACATGGTTTGGCATTATGCACCAGGTGTGCAGATAATAACGGGTATTGTGACCATACAGCAATGCATCCTGAATGTAGCAGGCTACATCGGGATGACGCAAAGCACAGCAGCCCATTCCCGCGTCGAGCCATTCTTCGATATATTTTCGGCGATGTCTATCGCGTTGATCATCAGACATACTCTCAAGTTCCACTTCAAGCATCTTTAATTTCTCCCGAGGGAGGCTATCGGCGAGTCGAAACGTAATCGATTGTATGAGTTGAGATTCATCCCGATGTGGAAGGTATCCCCGGGTGTACCAACCTTTCCTGGGCGCGCTGACGTCCTCGTCGACTTTTTCGTTAGGCTCTGCTGTGCCGACGGGGACGTCGGCGTTCCCAGGGTGTTGCTTGCTCATGATTCAACTGTTGTTTTAATGAATTTTTGAACTTTGTCGACTGAGAGTTCGCCACTTAGTAGCTTGGGCAGCAGCGTGTCGCGCATTTGGGCGAGGGTTCGGGATTGGGTTTCATTCGCATCAATTTCTTTACGAATTAAGCTAGTTTCAGATGCAAATAACTGAATCAGTCTAAATGGGAAATTAGGTAACTCGATTCTATATACGTTGTTACGGTTTAAGCCAGGAACTGCCGCATCTGTATTCATATCCTTCAAGCCAAGCGTTTCCAAAAGATAGAGAGTCCATATAAGAGGAATACCTTCTTTTGGCTTAACATAAAAAACAGTATCAATGGGGAAAAAGTTTTTTCGCTCCCAATATATGCTTCCAACAGTGCCTTTTCGTCCGACAATGATACCCGGTCCTTCTACTAAGTGTTTGTTGTGATAACCGTTTACACCACCTGAGCCATATACAGGAACATCGCCGTTTTGCCTTTCATTTTTTTTCAAAGCTTTCCCATACGCTAGTTGAATAATTGATTCGATATTTGTTATGGTCCAACTCTTTGGAATCAGGCCCAGTTCACTTTCCTGGAAGGTGGCAGGAAAGGCAGAGGCGGTTTGGGCGAGCTGGTTGCTTTGGGCTTCTGATAGAGTGTCGAGTGTGGCGATGGCGGCATCGAGTTCTTCGGCAGTGGGGAGTCGGCTGGGCGCGCCGACGTCCTTGTCGGCATTTGTGTTGTAAGATGCCGACGGGGACGTCGGCGTTCCCAGGTGCTTGGGTTTGCCGGAGGGTATGCGGAGCTTGCCGGAGATCGCGGCCATGCAGGCTTTTTCCGTGTCGAGTCCATGCTGCACTGCCGCCAGCTTCGCTTTAACCGGATCAAAATCCACGAACCACGACTGAAATAACGCCCGCGCCATGTCCTCCAGCGTCTCATTCAGTTTTAAGTTGAGGGCGATCTTGTTGTCGAGGGCACCAAGAATATCTACTATTTTTTCTTGTTCGGAAATTGTGGGTAGGGCAATCTCTATCAAATCGAAAGTATCCCGAGTAATTGTATCAAAGACTCCACCGTGAGCTACCTGTTTGAGCGATGAAATGGCGTTCTTCAAGGCATAATATACAAATGAAGTTTTACTTTTACTATTGATCCCTCGAATGCCGTAACATGATTGATTGAAGGTCATTGGTATGCTCAATTGGGCTATTGCGCCAACGGTTTCTCTTGCAGAAAGTATAATATCTTCAGCTTTGAGCAGCTTAGTGCTGCTATTCTTTAGACCAAGTTCTGTGATTTTTTGCTCTGTATTATCTACCCATCTATCATCTGAATTGAAATCGACTACAGATAACCATGGGATTTCTCCATTCCAATACTCGGCCTTGGAGCGTGTCGGTGTTCCACCTCCTATGATTTCAATAACAGATGAAACAGGCACCACATTCAACTGACCTCGCCCCCCAGACTCCCCAGACTGGCCTAACGCTTCCTTCTCAGACTCCTGCAAAACCACATGCGTTTCTTTGATGGGACCACGGAACGTTTCCGGTACTTCATCCCAAATAAACAAATCCACACGAAAGGGAAGGCTACTCGCTTCTAATGCTTCGCGTAGTTTGGAGACAGCAGCTTTTTGCTTAAGTGAGGCAAAGGCGACCAAATCGAGATCAGAAGTGGGGCTAGATGTCCAACTCACACGTGAGCCATAGGCCCAGACTTCTGTATTCGGCAAGTAATACTTCAGAAGCTTGAGAAGCGTCTTCTTTTCGGCATCAGCGATGTCGATACTGTCCTTGAGCGAACTCATGAGCCCCAGGTTTTTTCAGTCATAGTTTGATATAGGCCGATAGCATCATCGATAAAGTCTTCCATAAGCTGAAGTGCATTCTCTGCTTTCTCACCACTATAATCATGCGCTGTGTCCGTACGCGTGTCTGCATATATAAGCCATTGTTCCACAGGAGAACGCATAAGCTGATTTTCATGAGCAAGGCGGAAAACAGGCTTTGGACTATTGGGTGTCTCCGGGATGCCAAACTCTTCGGTAAGGTAGCGTTTAAGTACTTTCCACATGCAATCGTAGCAGGTCTCAAAACGTTGGATCACCGATTCTTTAACCGCTTCCTGAATAAGTTCAGGCTGTGAGTCATCCAGAGTACTGTAATTTTCATACTGAACTTGCAGATGTTCCAACGACTTTTGAAATTTCTCGTAGTCAATCATAGCGCTGCGACAGTTAACATTTGAAGCCAAACTTTTCCAAGTTCGATTTGATTTGTTTTTCCAGTTTGTGTGACTCTTTAAGCTGTTTGACAAGTTGTTCTGTAAGCCGAGCAATCTTATCGGCAAAAGGTTCGCCATCGTCTTCCTCATCTGCTGCACCGACATAGCGGCCTGGCGTGAGCACGAAGTCAGCCTTCTGCATATCAGCCAACTTGGCGGAGAAGCAGAAGCCGGGCTGGTCTCGATAGCTGGGCGCGCCGACGTCCTTGTCGGCATTTACTTGAGTCTCTGCTGTGCCGACGGGGACGTCGGCGGTCCCAGGGTTTTTGCGCCAGTTACGGAAAGTGTTGATGATCTGGCTGCTGTCCTCCGGCGTGAAATCACGCAAGACGCGGTCTTTCATGTAACCAAGTTTGCGGGCGTCGATGAACAAGGTTTCGCCGGAGCGATCGCGCAAGTGTTCTCGCGTCGCTTTGCTCTTGGTGAGGAACCAGATACAGGCGGGAATCTGAGTATTCGTAAACAACTGTCCCGGCAGAGCGACAATGCACTCGACCAGATCAGCTTCGACGAGAGCCTTGCGGATGTCACCCTCACCGTTGGTATTGGACGACATCGAACCATTGGCCAGCAACAGCGCCATCGATCCCGTCGGCGAAAGGTGGTAGAGCATGTGCTGGAGCCAGGCATAATTGGCATTGCTTTTGGGCGGGGTGCCATAGGTCCAGCGCGGGTCGCCTTCCAGCTTACCGTCCCACCACTCCTTAATATTGAAAGGTGGATTCGCCATTACGAAATCAGCGCGCAAGTCGGGATGCTGGTCATTAGTGAAACTGTCGGCGGGCTGCTTGCCGAAGTTAAAGTCGATTCCGCGTATGGCCATATTCATCGCCGCCAGTCGCCAGATGGTTGGGTTGCTCTCCTGGCCATAGACGGAAATGTCGCCGATCTTGCCGCCGTATTTCTCAATAAAGCTCTCGCTCTGGACGAAAAACCCACCGGAACCCATCGCCGGATCGTAGACCTTACCCTTGTAGGGTTCCAGCATCTCAACGATCAGCGAGACGATGGACTTTGGCGTGTAGTATTGCCCGCCCTTTTTGCCTTCGGCCAAAGCGAACTGTCCAAGAAAGTATTCGTAAACATGACCAAGGATGTCCTTGGAATTGAGGCTGGCATGGCAAAAAGGAATTGACGACACTACTTCGCTAATCAGCCCGATGAGCTTGCTCGTCTCCAACTGAAGCTGGGAGTAGCGATTTTTCTCCAGTACCCCCTTGAGGCGCGGATTATCCTTCTCGACTGCTTCGAGGGCATCGTCGATCAGACGACCCACCGAGCGGAAGGTGTAGGTTGTCGTCTTACCGTTCCTGATCTCAATTTCAGCCCCCGGCGATAACGTGGCATGGTTTTTTATAGTCTCCCAACGAGCCAATGCAGGCACCCAAAAAACGTTTTTCTCCGTAAAATAATCGCGGTCTTCCAACTCGCCCTGAATCGCGGCCTCGTAGTCGTCGCCAGATTCGTAGTCCTCCCGGTTGAGATAGTAGTCACTTTCCGGGTCGGTGAACTGTCCCCGAAGCTCCTTCCGGCGCAGATCAAACGAGTCTGAAACATATTTAAGGAATATCAGACCGAGAACAGCATGTTTGTAGACCGCTGCGTCCAGATTCGAGCGTAGCCGGTCAGCGGCGTTCCAGAGTTTCTTATCGAGATTATCGAGAAATACTTGTTCTTCGTTAGAGTGAATCACAGCTATAATTATCAGTTAGGTGTGGATTATCCAAAAGCTCCTCCGTACGGGAGAATAGACTTTGAATAGCCCAATTCTAAAAGTAATTACAAAATGCGTTATTCTGTCGAGTTGAATCAGTTTGAAGACCCTATGGTTTTGTCTCAGCTTCTAGCACTTCGCCACCATTTGCAGCCAGTCGGCGGGCTCACGAACAGTGTTGAGTTCTTTCGCATTGTGGATATCAAGTTCCAATTGGCTGATAGCCAGTTCCAGATTGGTGCAGTCACTTTTTGGAGAACGCGCAAAGAAACCTCCTGCTGCTTGAACTCGGCGGCGTTCTTTGGCTTCGGCAGCTTCTGCTTTGACAAGGTCTTCCTGTAAACGCTCGACTGCTTGCCCGAGCATGGGAACGACGATGTCGCGGACTGTATAGGCAAGACTGCGGAGGGCTTCGTCACAGGTTTCGCGAACGGTGGCGGCATCAAAACGCGCTTACTGGACGGTTCTCATTGAACGCTTTCAGCTCAAGTGGCTTTGGAATAATCATCGGGTTAGGAAAGGCATCAAAGCTCTTTAAGAGCAACATTATAAAAGGAAGTTTCCCAATTTTCCGAGTTTGCTAAATACGAACGAGTTCTGGTAAGTATTCGCCTGTGGAAAGTTTAGGGGTACAGATACGCAAGCGTTTGGAGGATGCAGCGCGTGCACTTGGTTTTCACGCGCTGGGCGTTGCTGCCGTGCCTTTGGAACTGAGACGTGATTACTATAATAAATGGATTGCTGAAGGTAAACACGGCTCTATGTCCTGGATGGAACGCAATAATGACCGCCGCATGCATCCTGATCAGTTATTGCCAGAGGCAAAGAGTATTATCGTTTTGGCGTTGAATTATTATCAGTCGGATCCTGAACGTTCTTACCGAATCGCTAAATATGCACTGGGCGACGACTATCATGGCTTTATGCTGCGACGGTTGAAGCGATTGTGTCGAATTTTACGTGATGAATTCGGGGGCGATCAACGTCCTTACGTCGATACCGGTCCTTTGCTCGAAAAACCGATTGCGGAAGCTGCCGGTCTTGGTTGGCAGGGCAAGAGCACTATTTTAATCGAGCCAAAGCGCGGGACCTGGTCCTTTCTGGCGAATATTGTAACAACACTCGAATTACCAACAGATGAACCGGTCAAGGATCGTTGCGGAAGCTGCACGCGTTGCATGGATGTTTGTCCGACAAAAGCAATCACGGCGCCATATCAGTTGGATGCCTCCAAGTGTATTTCCTATCTGACGATTGAACATCAAGGTACAATACCTAAAAAATTCCGTAGAGCTATTGGTGATCGTCTCTATGGCTGCGATGAGTGTCTGGACGTTTGCCCCTGGAATAAGTGGGCAACTATTACACAGGAAGCAAAATTCAATCCCCGTGAATTGCCATCACTTAGAGATATGCTTATCTGGGATGAAGCTACCTTTACCGAAATGATGACAGGCTCTCCAATGCGTAGGCTTAAGTTGTCACGGTTCCGGCGTAATATCTGTGTTGTTTTGGGTAATGTTGGAACTGCCGACGATTTGCCTGCTCTGCAAGAAATTGCTTCTCAAGAGGATTCAATGGTTGCAGAGCATGCACTTTGGGCGATAGAGGAAATTAACCATCGAAAAGGCGCATAATATGTGCCCAGTCACTAAGTTCTAATTTTCAACCCATCTTCTAAAGATTATGAATGAACAAACCGCAGAAATTATTATCAACAAGCTGGCAGGCTACGGTCTAAAGATAGTTGCCGCCATCCTTATTCTTATAGCCGGCTTGTGGCTGGCAAAACGGATAGAAGCGCTTTTTGTAAAAACGCTGGCAAAGCATGAGTTTGATGCGACTTTGACTCGCTTCTTTGGCAATATAGTGCACGGCGCTATAGTCGTGTTTATTGTCATTGCTGCGATTGGCAAGTTAGGGATTGAAACCACATCATTTGCGGCTGTCGTTGCTTCGGCAGGTCTGGCAATTGGTTTGGCGCTGCAGGGATCGCTATCAAACTTTGCTGCTGGAGTATTATTGATTCTATTTAAACCATTTAAAGTAGGGGATGCAGTCAAGGTAAGCAATGAAACGGGTATTGTTGTAGAAGTTGGCCTTTTGGCTACGGAACTGAAGACTTTTGATAATATAAAGTTAGTGATACCAAACTCCACAATTATGAGTGGGGCGATTACCAATTTTTCAGCAAATCCAACCCGTCGTATCGACATGTTGATTGGTGTTAGCTACGGAGACGATTTGAATAAAGCGCAGCAAATTATTCTTGATTTGATAAAGGCAGACGAACGTATTCTTGCCGAGCCAGAGCCTCAGGTGATGGTATCCAATCTGGGTGAAAGCAGTGTGGATTTTGTTGTTCGTCCCTGGGTCAATTCACCCGACTTTTGGAGTACCAAGTGTGATCTGACTAAGAAGATCAAAGAAGCGTTTGATGCAGAAGGGATTAGTATTCCATTTCCGCATGTACATCTCATAAAAGATGCACCATCTTAAATTGTATTCAGTTTCTAATGACCAGGTGGTTTCATTTCGTAAATACGGCGCTCGCTGTACTTGTTTTTCTTTCATACCCAGATTTGTATGGTGAGACATCTAATGTAGAGCCGGTCGTTGATTCTTATAAAAAGCAAGAAAAGGGTCTTTCTCAAAAGCGTTTTAAGCGGAAAGAGTGGTCGAAGGGACAACAAGCAGAGCTGACTGAAAAAACCTTTTCGTTCGAACATTGGAACAAGTATTACTCCTCTCTTGGTTCAAAGAAATGGAATTACAAATCAGAGAAGGTTAGTGAAAGGAAACGTTTTGATACATCGTTATCTAAATTGTTTAAAAAGAATAGAGATATTGAACTTTCAGAATGGCAAGGTTACCTGGCTAGCCTTGAATCTCAGGCTCAAATTAGCACGGACGCTACCGCTCGAATTACTCAGAATAGACGTATTTATGAAAGCATGCTCCAACAGGCTAAGCACTTTAAAGATACAGGAGAAGAAGTGTCTTTGAGAGATATCAACCGTTTTCAATTTCGCAAAAATCGCCCTAAAGATGATGTGCCCACCACACAAGCCGGTTCCGGCGATGAAGCCCATTAGTGCCTGGCCGGAAATTAGCTTTTGATAATCTACCCGCTATTACCCGAACCAATAGGGAAAGACGGGATAGCAGAGCTGTTACGTAGTCGTTGACGCAAATGGGTGCGGCGGACTTGCTGTTCGTTATTGCGGATTGCCATGGCATATGCATCCAGCGAACCGACCAGGTAGACCTTTTTTCGAGCGCGGGTAATTCCGGTGTAAACCAAGTTGCGCTGTAAGAGCAGAAAGTGCTGTTTGAGTAGAGGTATAATAACGATCGGGTACTCACTGCCTTGGCTTTTGTGGATCGAAATGCAATATGCAAGCTGTGTTTCCGAGAGCTCTCCCTTTGTGTACTCAATCAATTCACCTGCAAAATCGATGGTAAGCCCGGACCTGTCGGCAGCGATAGCGCTGACGATACCGACGTCACCATTAAAAACGTTTTTGTCGTAGTTATTTCGGTTCTGGATGATTTTATCGCCGAGACGATAAGTGTGATTTCCATAATTGATTTCGTAGGGAAGGGGTTTTTGAGTCTTTTCGCGAAAGTGCTGTTGGGCCGCTGGCTTGTAGTTGGAATTAGAACGTAAGCGGTTTTCGGCAGTTTTGGGCGAATTGAGCGCGTTCTGCAGTTCGTTGTTGAGAACAGTGATGCCAGCGATTCCACGATGCATGGGCGACATGATCTGTACGTCCAGGATCGAATTTACCTTGTGACTTTTCGGTATGTATTCACGGACCAAATAGATAATTGCCTGGACGCAGAGTTCTGGAGTCTCTGCTTCGATAAAACTAAAATCCTTTGAATCATCGAGATCGCGTAGGCTGCGAAACGTCAGGCCCGGATGTGATTCGCCTTTCAGGATGTTATGGGCAGTTGTGATAATACCGCTCTCTTTACCCTGACGGTAAATGGTGTTTAAGCGGGTAACTTTGGCGGGTGGTGCATTGGTTAGGTCGCCAAGTACATTGCCTGCTCCAACCGATGGCAGTTGATCGGCATCACCGACCAGAAGCAGATTAGACGCGCTGGGTATTGCTTGCAACATGCTTGCGGCAAGGCGTGTGTCGAGCATGCTGGTTTCGTCCAGAATTAAAAGATCACAGGGGAGTGGATTGTTTTCATTGTAAGTGAATGTGTGTTTGGCAGCGTCGTACTTTAGCAATCGATGAATGGTGCTGGCGGATGCGCCGGAGGCTTCGCTTAGACGCTGAGCAGCTCGCCCGGTGGGAGATGCGAGTAGGATTCGAGCTTTTTTAGCTTTTAAGATGTCAACAACCGCTCGCAGGATGGTAGTTTTACCTGTTCCCGGGCCGCCAGTGATGATAGAAATTTTTGTCGTTAGCGCAGCTCGCAAGGCTTCTATTTGTTGCTCTGCAAATGCAAAGCCCGCTTTTTCCTGTGCCCAGCTGATTGCGGCTTCTACTTTTATTTTTGGCAGCAGGGAAGCATTTTGTTGGATGCGAACAATTGCTTCTGCAATGCGTTGTTCAGCATTTGCAGTTGCCGGAAGCTGACAGGCTGGGCCAAGCAGCTGGTTTTCCTCGTCGTAAGCTTTAGTGAAAAGTAGCCGTTTGTTATCTCCAAGCGCTGAAAGGCGTCTTTTAATGTCGACCGTTTCTACGCCGAGCAACTGGGTCGCGTGCTCGAGAATCATTTGTTCGGTCCCCAGAGTGTGACCAGCGCTTTCCAGTGTGTTCATCACGTGCAGAATGCCAGCGTCGATACGTTCCTTTGAATTCGTCGAAAATCCCAGATTCAGCGCTATTTTATCCGCCGTTTTAAAGCCGATACGTTCAATGTCTTCCGCAAGTCGATAGGGTTGATCTTGCAAAATACGTTTGGCTCCACTGCCATATTTTTTAACCAGACGAACGCACTGCGCCGGAGTGATACCATAGGTTTGTAAAAACATCATCACGTCGCGAACGGCGCTTTGCTCGTCCCAAGCAGCCTTAATGGAGCGTGCGCGTGTCTTTCCTATGCCTGGGATTTCATGAAGACGCCCTGAATCCTCACTAATTACTTTTAGAGTATCTGCGCCAAAATGGTCGACGATCTTTTTGGCGTAGGACTTGCCAATTCCCTGGATGAGCCCACTGCCAAGGTATTTGCGAATGCCATGAACCTCAGCGGGTAGCTGTGATTCAAAATTGCCCACTTTGAACTGATCGCCATGTGATGGATGGCAGGTCCACTGCCCGTTGAGCTTAAGTGTCTCTCCGCACTGCACTCCCGGCAGTGTGCCCAAAATAGTCACTGGGCGAGTTTCGTCCGGCATGCTAACTTCGGCGACGCAGTATGCATTTTCCTCATTGAAAAAGATGATTCTTTCGAGCGTGCCGGTAATCGACTGCTGGGCTGTTTGGGAATCTGCCATGGATATGTTTATTTGTAAAAGACCCGATCCAGCAAGAGGCCTTTTGCCGGAGCTGTAGTAATTCGATGCGTTCTTTGTTGTGAAGCAAGTATTTCCTGAATGTCTTCGGAGTTCAGTCTACCACGTCCGACTGCGTAAAGAGCCCCTGCGATGCTGCGAACCATTTTGTACAAAAAGCCGGAACCTTCGGCGGTAAGAATCAGCCGTTTTCCCCGCTGCTGAAAAAAAAGCTTGTGGATGGTTTTAATTGGGTTGGGGTCATTGTCTTTGCTCGGTCTAGCGCTGAAGGCGGTAAAATCGTATGTACCGATCAAGTGCTTGGTGGCTTGGTTTATCGACTTAAGGTCAAGCGGAATGTCTGGCCGAGCCCACACGTAGCGAGCTATATCCGGTGTGGGGCGATCAAAATGGAAGTTGTATTGATAGCGTTTTCGTTTGACCGAAAAACGTGCGTGAAAGCGATCGCTAGCTCTGCGGATCGATTGAATCTGGATGCTTTCTGGAAGCTGAGCATGCAACGCTCGGATCAGTTTTTCCGGCTCATGCGACCAGTCTGCATCAAAGTGGAAACATTGACCGCGGGCATGAACACCTGCATCCGTTCGTCCACTGCCATGAGTAAGCACTTGGGTGGAGAAAATTTTTGAGAGAACTGTTTCAAGATAATCTTGCACTGTGTTACCATGCGGTTGGCGTTGCCAACCTTCGAAGTCTGTTCCGTCGTAAGCACAAATACATTTCCATCGCATTGCATGAACATCAAATAAGGAATGCTTAACGTCGAACTTTTTAAACCCTTAAACTGTAAAGAGGAATTAACTTAGCCGACCTATTGACTATAGCCATAAAATCGGTTTCATCCTTTTTATCTGTGCTCAACCTGTCACATTTTCCAGTGAAAGTTCAGCATTTTTAAAAGATTCGACCTTTGACGCTCAGCATTGCTTACTTCGGATTTTATGGCACGTAAATCGACACGAACGCTTTGGGCTGAGCATATTGCTCGGGGTGGGCGTCCGTCAAGAGTAGCTAAGGTAGCGCCCTTAAAGACGGTCCAGTTCGATGGCCTGGTACTGGGGATCGATCCCAGCCTTAGAGGCAGTGGGTTTGCGGTGCTTGATTACAAACCACACGGTAGAGCATGCATCCTGGAATCAGCAACTTTGAAGTTGAAATCAGATATTTCCCAGATCGAGTGCCTAGGAGCTATTAGCCATCAAGTTGAGGATTTTGTCGATCAGCACAAAATAAGACACGTTGCCATTGAGCAAACGATTTATGTGCAAAATTTTCAGACAGCTCAAATTCTGGGCGCCGCTCGTGGAGCTGCAATAGCGGTCGCTTCTATGCGTGGATTGCCAGTCTTTGAGTATGCGCCTCTGCGAGTAAAACAAGCGGTTGTGGGCGCTGGCCGGGCGAGCAAAGAACAGGTGGCACGTACACTTCAAGGCATTACCGGAACAGACTTTACAACTAATCTGGACGAGTCAGACGCGGCAGCGGTCGCACTTTGTCATGCTTACACCTGGAGAGGGGAAAAATAAATTGCTCGCTGAAGCTGCTCAATGCCTTGTGGAACAAAAGATTATGAAAGATCACGAATTTAGCCTTGGCATCACTCCTAAGGCCTATTTTTACAGGACTTCACTGAAAAATGTGTCGAACTTGTGGTTAAGGCAATCAAGCAGCAGCATGAACAGATTGTCGGATCAAGAAGTCTGAAATTCTGGCTTCCAACTTTTTTCAATTATTTCTTCCAAAGCAGTAATGAGCCGTGTGCGCAATGGCTTGCCGGCTTCTGTCAAACGGCGTTGTTCTCTTTCATATTCAGCACGGCCTTCCGGTGTCTCGATCTGGATGGACTGCAAGCCCAGTGAAGTGCAATCATAGGGACTGGCGCGCATGTCGGTCTCGCGACAGCGCACAGCATATTCAAAAGTGTCCCAGAGGAGATTCGAACCCACCCAAGGCATGCTTTTAGCTGTCCATTTGTACAAATCCATATTTGTATGCAAACAGCCTGGTTGTTCGTTGAGCAATCGTGCGTCTTGAGTCGGATTAATTTGATTAAAGGATTTTGCTGAATCTGTAAAAAAGCGAAAGGCGTCAAAATGGCTGCAACAGGTGCGTTGACCCTTAACCAGAGCGTCGATCTCAGCCTGCGGCAAACGCAGTTCCAGAGTTCCTTCATGGCGTGGTCGTCCTTCCGGACCACCTTGGTAAACCATTGCCCATTCGTGTATGCCAAAGCAGCGAAATTGCGGAGGTCTTTGTTCTACGGAACGACAGATATCCAGGCTCCACTGTAGACGTTTACGAGCCTTTGCATCTATTTTTTCCGGATCTTGAAAAAGAACATTTCTCTCATGTGAGTAGTGCTTCGAGCTGTATTCCAAGATAGGTTCTGAGGTTTCAAGCAGGATGTTGAATGACGGGTGCCAGCGTTCCAATTGTGCTGGAGCAAAACGATAGTAGATGAACAGGAAATCGTGCACCGGATGCAATTTGCCTTTTGTGCGACGATCCCGGTAAGGCAGTGTCCACTTTTCGGCTCTGCGTTTATGTTCCTGTGCGGTTTGTCGCCAGACTGAGTAGGGTAGACTCTGTGATGAATAGTTAATGGCGAGTAGTGCGTTGCTAAGGTATTAAATTTACAGAAGGGTTTGTCGGAGGTCGGCGCGCTATATAGAGGATTGGTGGGAGCTTATTTTCTTTGGCTATAGGATTATGACGATCAACCAACCAGTCGTCACTTTCAACCTGCTGCATCCATTTTGCCACAGCATCTGCTTCATTTTGTCCACCTTTGTGTTCACGATAAGCGGTGACTAGTAACAAACCGTTTGGTTTGAGCAACTGCTTGCTTGCGTCCAGCGCACAAAGCGTTGTTTCCGGAGTTGTTTGGACGCTTTTGTCACTCCTGGGCAAATAGCCCAGATTGAATGTGATGGCGCTTATTGTCTGTGCGTAGGTAGTGCAAAGCAATTGAAGTATTTTCGAGTGATCACCTTGTCGCAATCGAACTGGCTTCAGTGCATTTTGGCTACTCAAGCGTTCGTGGGTAGCGTTAATTGCTGTCTCCTGAATATCAATGGCAATTACATGACCTTCATCGCCTACTAGTGATGCGAGATGTGCGGTATCGTAACCGTTTCCAGCGGTGGCGTCGATCACGTGATCTCCGGCTTTTAGCTGCGTATTCAAATAATTATGGGCAAGTTCAGTGAGGCGCATGGCTTTCAATTCGAGATTAAGAAGTTAGAATTTGACGATTAAAAGTAGCGTTTGCAGTCAATTTCGCCATCCAGCGGTATACCTTTTAGCAAATAGTCTAAAAACTGACGAATCATTCCCGGTGCAAGTAAGGCGCCTTTCGAGCCAAGGCCATTGAAGACATGAAGGCTGGAATCTAACGGATGACTTCCAATGAAGGGACGAAAGTCTTTCGTGCATGGACGTAACCCGGCATTATGATGCGTTACTTTTGGAGTATTCAACTCGGGAAGAAATGCTTCCATTGACGAAAGTAGTGTTTCTCTACCGATTTCCGTTGGCAATTCAGATAGGTCCTGTTCGTCGTAAGTAGCGCCGATTCGGAGCTGGTTTTTTTGAACAGGAAGAAACCATTTGCCATGGTGGTAGATCGTGTCTGGCAATTCGATATGGTGGCATTCAACGGTGATGGTTTCACCTTTTACCGGAGTGAGTGGCAACTGTTTGAACCAGGGGTTTTTCCAGATACCTGTACCCTCGCAGAATATAATGTGATCTGCCTCCAAGTCTTGGTAGCGCCAGGTGGAATGCTCTTTTTCCAGTTCATCGTGAACAAAAATAGCATCCCGAAATCGGTTTTGTTGTACGAAATGTTCGCGTAGGGTCCGCAAAAGCAAAGGTAGCTTTATGTAAGCAGCCTGCTTTACTTCGAAACTGCCGTGTGTGTCCGTCATTCCAACCCTAGCTTCGCCGGGCGGTCTGTAGTTGCCCAGCACATTTGCATAACGCGGATTGCGCATTCGCCGTTGAATACGTTTTACATCTTCTTCATTCTGGCAGAAGCGGATAAAAGGAATCGGGTGATAGAGTGAGCGGTTGAATTGTCTTTCCAGTTCGCGATAGGTTTGGATAGCTGGCTTAATGCACACATCAAATTTCCAGGATTTAGTCATCCATCGGCCAGTTACCGGATTGATAATGCCACCGGCAACTTCTGAGGCAATCGGTAGCTGTTTGCTGCTAATTAAGGTAACCGCTTTCCCTGCCTGTTCCAGGCGCCAGGCGATCAGACAGCCAGCCAATCCGGCGCCAACAATAACATATCTCTGACTTGCCATGACAATTGATTAAGCGGAGTGTAATGCCTTGTGAATTTATTTAATCGAATACGTTCTTATTTTTGTGGTATTCGAGAGCCTCGCTTGCCAGAACAAAGTACGCGTGCGCAGCGAGGTCAATTCGGTGAAGATTTAGCTGCTGCGTACTGCCAACATGAGCTGGGTTATCGTATCATTACACGCAACTGGTCTTTTCAGCGCGATGAGATTGATTTAGTCTGTCAGGATGGTGAGGTTCTGGTTTTTATTGAAGTAAGAGCGCGCTCAGAGGATGCTCTGGTTTCTGGTTATCACTCAGTGGATCGCCATAAGAAGAAAATTTTACGTCGTGTTTTTAGTAACTATCTTAAGCGATTAAAGGAACGGCCCAGGCATTTTCGTTTTGATATTATTGACATCTCTATTTGCGAAGACGGCAAGGGTGATGTAAAGCACTACTCAAATATACCTCTTTTCAATAAACACTTTTCAGTGCAACGTACCCTGTAATGACAATTAAAACAGATGAATCCAAGCCTTCTTCCATTAGTAAAGAACCTAGCAAACATCGTGAGGTGCCGCCCACGCTTGTTGTTATATTTGGAGCATCTGGTGATCTAACAGCTCGCAAGCTAGTGCCTGCTATCTTCAATCTTTGCTCGGACAACCTTCTTCCTGACGAGTTTCACCTGATTGGGTTTGGCCGTAAATCAATCGAGCCGGAAGCGTTTCGTGCGTCCATGGACAAAGCAATCAAGGACCACTCCCGACGTCCACTGGATAGTAAGATATGGGAGAGCGTGCGCAAGAATATAACTTATCACGTAGGTGGATACGACGATGAGGATGCTTTTAGGTCGCTTGCCGAGGTAATTGATCGGATTGAGCGCAAAACGGGTCGGGATATGCAGCGGCTTTTCTATATTTCTACTCCTCCAGAGGTTTTTGAACCAATCATTCGCAACTTGGGCAGTAGCGGCATGGCTGAAAAGCATGTTCACACAAAATTGGCAGCGAAAGTCATTATCGAAAAACCTTTTGGGCGTGATCTCGACTCCGCGAAGGCATTGAACGCAACGATCCAGGAAGTTTTTAATGAGTCTCAAGTTTATCGTATTGATCACTACTTGGGCAAAGAGACCGTGCAGGATTTGTTGGTTCAGCGGTTTGCCAATTCCATTTTTGAACCCATGTGGAGTCGGGAACACGTCGATTGTGTACAAATAACCGTAGCTGAGAGTATTGGAGTTGGTAAGCGCGGAGGTTACTATGATTCGAGTGGCGCGCTGCGTGACATGATACAAAATCACACCATGCAACTGGTCGCATTGACTGCGATGGAACCGCCAGTTTCGCTGGATCCGGAATCAATTCGTGATGAGAAAGTAAAGGTTCTCAAAGCTATTCAGCCATTGGAGCTGAAATCAAAGGGAGGCGATGTTGTGCGTGGTCGTTACACTGAGGGGCTAATAGAAGGTGAATCAGTCAAGTCATATTTGGATGCGGAAGGGATACCTGCTGAATCAACGACCGAAACCTATGCCGCCTTGAGATTGTCGATCAACAACTGGCGGTGGCAGGGTGTGCCTTTTTACATACGCTCTGGTAAGCGTTTGGAACGACGCGTGAGCGAAATAGCGGTTCAGTTTAAACGACCTCCGGGAATACTCTTTTCAGAAGGAGACAAGTTTGATCTGGCGCAAAACACTATGGTGATTCAAATTCAACCAGATGAGAGCGTGACATTGGTTATGAACTCGAAAGTGCCCGGTGTGGAGACGCGTACCCAGCCGGTAAAAATGCATTTTCGCTACGCCAATGCCTTTTGCTCCAATACCCCGGAAGCTTACGAACGTTTGATTCTGGATGCAATGGTTGGCGATAGCACTCTATTTATCCGTGGTGACGAAACAGAAGCTTCCTGGAAGCTGATCACGCCAATTCTGGAGCATTGGCAAGCGTCAGGTGCAGAAGGTTTGACGGAGTATGTATCCGGATCTTGGGGTCCGGATGAGTGTAATGATATGCTGCAGGAGAATGGTCATCAATGGCGTCACTCTGTTTAGCTATACTCTCGATTTGGATTGAGGGTGGTCTTTGCTGCTTCAAGCCAAATACCTCGTAGCTTGTGCTACGGGGAGTATCATTGAAATTGTGGCAGAGCCTTAAGTACATCGTCCGCCTGTTTTCCAGTAGAAGCCTTCAAATCTTTCCAGACTAGCTCACCATTCTTAAAAATATAAGCTTGGCGACTCCACCTTCCCTTGCCGAAGGCCTTGCTGACTACTTGATCCCTATCTGCAATGAGTGTGAATGGAAGGGCGTATTTATCACGAAAAGCAGCCTGAGTTTTAGCAGTGTCTGAAGAGATTCCAAAGACTTTTATGTCGAATTTTTGCAGTTCGTCCCAAGCATCCCTCAGACTGCAAGCTTGTGCAGTACAGCCGGGTGTCATCGCCTTGGGGTAAAAGAAAACGACTGTGATGCCCTCGCTCAGTGCACTGCCCAGGTTGATTGTGTTGCCCAAATGATCAACTGCAGAGACTTGTGGGGCAGGGCTGCCGATTTTAAGCGTTTCGGCGCTTAGAATAGTGGAAAGAAAAGAAGTAATCATGAGTAATCGAAAGACGAATTTCATGTTTAAGTGATCGCTTCGAAATGGATGGCCTTACAGGCTGAAAAGTTTGCTAAAAGATTCGACGTTTGTACTCTCTGAGGTCAAAGGTTACTGTTTGAAATGTCTAATCTTTCTGAAACTCCGATCCATGTAATTGACTTTGAAGGCAGTCGTCAGAGTGGTATTGTTGAGTACGGCGTAGTAACTTTGCAGGGTTCGGAAATTGTTGCAGCCCAGACGCGACTGTGCGCCCCAATTGGAACTATCAGCGATCAGGATCGGTTGCACCACGGGATATCTGAAGATGATGCAGCAGCAGAGGGACGTTTTGATGAGGACTGGTCGTACTTTTCCAACTTGCGCGGAAAAGGTCCGTTTTGCGCACATAGCGCTGCGGTGGAAGATGGACTGTTGCGCTCTGTATGGCCCTATCCGCGTAACTCACCAAATTTTTCAAAAGAGGGTGATTATGTGGCTAACTGGGGCCCCTGGTTGGATACTTTGCAGTTATATCGAAATATTTACGCGCAATTATCGAGTTACAAACTAAGTGAGTTAGTCGGTGAATTTGGTCTGCAGGTTGCGCTGGATGAGCTTGCAGGATTTTACTGTTCTGAAAAGCGACGAAGATTTCATTGTGCTCTCTACGATGCTTTTGCCTCTGCGTTACTATTAAAACGTCTCTACGCTGAGCCTGAATTGCCTTCGGTCAGCTTACACTGGCTGTTCTTGCAGAGCGCTTCAACGAGTGCAATGCGTAATTCCGTTGGGCAACTGGATCTTTTTTAAACTTATGAGCGAGCTGCCAAACATTGTTTACTTTGGATCAGATGCAATCTGTTTGCCAGGGCTCAATTACTTGAAGCACAAATCTTCGGGGCAGTTCAATCTGAGGGCTGTTATCTCACAACCGGACCGTCGTCGTGGACGTGGCAAGCAACTTCAGCCAAACCCGGTTTCAGCATGGGCTTTGGATAATGGCATCGAGCTGTTACAACCGGAAAAACTGACCCGCGAACTGGCTGATTGGATTCGAGAGCAAAATATTCGGGTAGGTCTTGTAATGGCCTACGGGCACTTTCTGGCAAGATCACTACGGGAGGCCCCTCGTTATGGACTGCTGAACTTCCACGGATCTATATTGCCCAAGTACCGTGGTGCATCACCAGTGGAGACAGCGCTGGCAATGGGAGAAGCCGAAACCGGTGTTACGCTAATGCAGATTGCCAAAGAGATGGACGCAGGTGATGTAGCTGATTCGGAAATCGTTCCAGTCAGTGAAACAGTTACTGCCCCGGAACTGCGTATTCAGGTTGGAGAGGCGGTGGTGCCACTGTTAAGCCGAAATCTTCAGTCCATATTGAATGGGAAATTAACTTTTGAAGCACAGGATGCTGATCAAGTGACGTTTTGCCGTAAACTGTGCAAAGAAGATGGGGCTGTTGATTTTGCTCTTCCAGCTTTGGAGATCTATAACAGATTGCGGGCGTTCACTCCATGGCCCGGTAGTTATTTTAATCACGGAGAAAATCGGATTAAAGTCGGTCGCTCAACCGTTGAGATGTGCGTGGATGAGGTAGCCAAACCCGGCATAGTTGTCGGCGCTGAATCATCTCTTCAGGTAGCCACCGGCAGCGGTCTCATCTGTTTTCATGAATTGCAACTTCCAGGTGCACGGATGTTGCCAGCGGCAGATTTTTTACGTGGTTATCCCATTATACCAGGAAGTGAATTGATAGGTGGTGAGGCGAAAGCGCTAGTGTGTTTTTAGCTCATTACGAAGAATTTAGGATTTTCCGCAAAATAAATTTCTCAATTTTTTAAGGTAACTATATAGTGTCTGGCCGGAAATTAGCTTTGGCAGGTAGAATCACATTCTCTTATTTTATCAGTTATTAGCATTAATTAAAAATTGACAATTTTCTCTGTTCTCTCCGCAGCCGTTTTCACATGTGATAGACTTACTTTTCGGCAAATCCCCGAGATAGTGGCAGAGTAAAGCATGTTGACCGCCTCTTGCCGGACACCTTATTATGGGGCGATTTGGTTGGGCTTAAATCAAATTTAACGAATGCTATCGCAGCGTTAGCGTAAATGAACCTACGCGCCACCTTGTTCCTTACCAATTTAAACGAGCCGTTCACGCCGAAACCGATTGACGCAGCTTGTCCGCGATTACGTGAAGGCCTCCGAAATCGGCAAGCAAGGCGCGTGCCATCTGTTCCGGCACACCTGTGCTACGCTCATGCACGAGAACGGAGCCGACATCAGATTTATCCAGCAACTGCTCGTACACGCCGATTTATCGACGACGCAGATTTACACGCAAGTTGCGATCCGCAAGCTGAAGGTTCCGAGGGCAAAGGCCGACAAACCCCAATCCACACC
>CAZUYZ010000214.1:0-40130 GCA_964624365.1 uncultured Puniceicoccaceae bacterium | reverse complement strand
ATTATTTTCATTTTATATATATTGGATTAGCTTAGAAGTATATTTCTTGAGAAACCTGAATTCAACACTCTATCCAGCGAATGTTTCAGTAATGTGTCTATTGCGTTACGTAAATGTTAATTCGCAACTACTCTGGCAGTTGAGTAGTTACGAGAATTGTTCATTTTGATAACTAAAACTCGATTATCCTAAATCCGTGAGATAATCATCCTAAATGCAGCCATTTAGCTTTTTTTCCGTTTTGAAATAAATCGACTCAAAAAGCTGCTCAACAGCTTTAATTCTTCGAATCTTAAAAGATACAGAAGCATAAAGTAAAAGATCACACAAGTTGGAATTGTAAAGCAAACGGTCACCAAACCATATAATCTGTCAACTAAGCCGAAGCCAAGTAAAATTTGATCGTTTATAATACACAAAACTCCCATTAAAATTCCAGCCACTGAAACCTTGAGGAGGGTCGTGCTTAGTGGAGATTCGCTCAGCTTGCTATGATGCTTTCCAAGTATCCTGTAGAGGCAAACCGATTGGACGATCGCAGCAAGCACATTGCTAATTGCAAGTCCAACGGCGCCTAAAAATTGCATTAATACTACTCCACTAAACAGATTCACCAGCAAGCACACGCCGGCGACACGAACTGGTGATTTCATATCTTTGCAGGCATGCAACCCTCTTGTCGCGAATGTTGCCGCCGAGTAGAATGGCAGCCCAAATCCGTAAATCGCAATCAATGGAACTGTCTGCGCGACGTCCTTACTGCTAAATTCACCCCATTTAAACAGCTCCAAAATAGGTTCTCCAAGAATGATCAAACCAATACCCGCCGGTAGGGATATTCCGATGACCAGACGCATTCCTTGAGCGAAGGAATGTGCAAAAGCGTGATCATTACCATCTGATATCGCTCGAGCGAGTAACGGAAAAAATACGGTTGCAACCGCAATAGTAAAAATCCCAAGAGGCAGTTCCATCAAGCGACTTGAAAGATAAAGGACTGAAACAGATGACTCATCCAAAGAGTATGCCAGCAAGCGAGAAACTACTATGTTTACCTGTAAAATTGCTGCCCCCTGCAGACCAGGTAAAAATAGCTTCCACAGCTCCGTCATCTCCTTATGCAAACGCTCTCCGGAACGTGGACGCCAACCTTGACGTGCCAAGTCGCCCACAGGTGTGACGAACTGCAGGAAACCTCCAAAAAGAACACCCCCGCAAATCCAATACACGATTCTTCCAGGCTCATCCTCAAAGTGCCTGCCGATTAACAACCCAATGATTATCGAGATATTCAACAATATCGGGGTACTTGCAGCAACAGCAAAACGACCTAACAAATTTAATCCAATCGATACAACTGCCGCCAGACAAATGAAGAGCATATAAGGCAGCAATATAGCGGCCATTTTTGCGCCAAGAGCCCACCTTTCTGACAATAACTCGCTACCGGATAGCAGCAACAGCAAAGCTACGCCACTGCTAACCAGCAGGATGAGCGCAAAAAGTAATCGAAAGAGCACCTGATTTAGAAAATTAAAAGCCTGAGAGCGCCCGGACCGCTTGATTAGATCAGAAAAGATAGGTACTAGCGCAGACGTTAAAGCTCCTTCACCTAACAGACGGCGAAAAAGATTGGGGATTAAAAACGCAAGGATATAAGCGTCATTCCATCGACTTGCTCCCAGGACTGCAAAGACCAGTATATCGCGTGTCAGCCCAAGGATGCGCGAACCGACCGTGGACAGACTAACAACAGCAATATTCTTTATCTCCTTGAGCATAAATTTTTCCGGCAGATTATGTAAAAAGGTCTAAAACAAACTATTTCGAGAAGAAATTTGGAATTTGTATATTTGAAAAAGACGACTAAAAGTCTGCCTTTTGTAAATTAAGTAACCCGCTCACAAAAAATCTATGTCGTTAATTGATAATCTTGTTCTACGCCTAAAACGTCATCTAAAACGAGTTGTTTTTCCCGAGGGGGCAGATCCATGCATTTTACTGACTGCTCATAAATTTTCTTCCAAACAAATCGGTATTCCAATTCTCGTTGGTGATAAGAATAAGATTTCAATCATCAAAAAACTGATCAATAAACACGTTGACCTAGACAGTATTCGCAATGCTTTTGATGCTAAAAACTTGCAAAAGTAGCAAATATCTTCTTCTAGAATCTATGCCTAAAAAACCTGAAAATTTAACCTTTGAGAATGCTCTAGAGCGTCTTGAAAACATATTGGAAGCTATGGAGGAAGGCGACACTCCACTTGCTGAGTTGATTGCCAAATTTGAGGAGGGCTCAAAGCTGCTAAAAACTTGCCAGGAGAAACTGCAGGAAGCTGAATTGAAAATTGAAAAGCTGACCGTAGAAACTGGTGAGCTAAGCGTTTTTGAAAGTCGGAAAGGCGACGATTAAGCCGATTGAAATATATCGTTGAGTCACAATTTTACCATAAAATGGATTTACTTGATCATATTAACTCTCCTGAAGACGTCAAAAAACTCAGCGAAACAGATCTACCTATTCTCGCTGCCGAAATTCGGGAACGCCTCCTCTCAGCGACTTCCAAGAATGGAGGACATATCGGTCCGAACTTGGGTGTCGTCGAGCTAACCATAGGGCTGCATCGAGTTTTCAATACTCCGAAAGATCGTTTCGTATTCGACGTAGCGCACCAGGGTTATGTTCATAAATTACTGACAGGACGAAACGATGAGCGTTTTGACAAGATTCGCCAATCAGATGGTTTAAGCGGGTTTTTGAATCGTAGCGAAAGTGAACACGATGCCTTTGGCGCAGGTCATGCCGGCACTGCCCTGTCAGCAGCTTTGGGAATGGCCATTGCACGCGACAAATGCGGCTCCGATGAACACGTTGTCGCACTCTGTGGCGATGCTGCGTTTACCTGCGGCATTACAATGGAAGCACTAAATAATGTCTCCACTTCGACCAAACGTCTAATCATAATTCTCAATGACAATAAGTGGTCGATTGCTAAAAATGTTGGAGCCCTGCCGCGCTATTTTAACGAACTGATTACCAATCCGATTTACAATCGTCTAAACGATGACTTTGAATCATTTTTACAAAAAATTCCCGGTGGACGTTCAGTTATCAACTTTGGTGCAAAATGGAAGCAAGAAACGAAGGACTTCTTTGTATCTTCTTCGTTGTTTGAAAAATTCAATGTGCGTTATATCGGTCCGATTGATGGACACGATCACAAGCAAATCGAATACTATTTGCGGTTTGCTAAACAGTCAGAACAGCCTGTTCTACTACATGTACTGACGACCAAGGGCAAAGGTTACGAAATTGCCATAAAAAACCCCGAGTATTTCCATGGCGCGAGTCCCTTCGATATACAAACCGGTAAGAGCACAGCGAATGCAGCTAAATCAGAAACACCAAAGTATCAGGACTTAGTCGGTCAGACATTGGTCAAACTGGCCAAAAAAGACAAAAAAATTGTTGGCATTACAGCCGCAATGCCTTCAGGCACTGGATTGAATTTATTGGAAAAAGAGCTACCCGACCAATTCATCGACGTCGGTATTGCTGAGGAACACGCAGTACTGTGCGCTGCTGGCATGGCTACTTCAGGATTTCATCCAGTCTGTGCTATCTATTCCACATTTTTGCAGAGAGCCTACGATCAGATTATACATGACGTAGCTTTACAAGACCTTCCTGTGCTCTTTTGTATGGATCGCGCTGGCCTTTCACCCAACGACGGCGCGACTCACCATGGTCTTTTTGACCTCTCCTATCTTCGTTGCGTGCCCAATGTTGTCGTCATGGCTCCTTCCAACGAGAACGAACTGGCTGATATGATCGCAACTGGAATCCATCACAAAAGACCTGCATTCGTACGCTATCCGCGAGGCAAAGGCACTGGAATTCCAATCAAAGAAACACCACAAACAATTGAAATCGGAAAAGCTCAGCGCTTGCGCCCTGTCGGCAAAGTTGAATTCTGGGCAATCGGTTCCATGGTTGCAGATGCCCTGAAGTTGGCCGAAAAGCTTGAGGAGCAAGGAATATCCGCAGGCGTCATCAATGCACGTTTTGCAAAACCTTTGGACGCTGACTTGTTACTTGAATCGGCAAAAGCCAGTAAATTAATCGTAACCCTCGAGGATAACGTGCTCACTGGTGGATTTGGCTCTGCGGTATTGGAAGAACTGCAAATTAAACAGTGCCAGCATCCGGTTGAACGCTTCGGCTGGCCGGATCAGTTTGTAGAACACGGGAGCTCAGTTGAATCTCTGAGAAATGATTTCTGTATAGATTCCGAGACGATTTTCAAAAAAATAGTACAACGAATTCAGAATTAGCCTTGAGTTCAAAATGCGTACCTTGTTGTCAAACAATGGAATGGGCAAAGGCAAGAAGTCCTATGAGCCAATTACTGCCTTACTTGGTAGCCAAGCAACTCGGCCCAGAGCATTACCTTCTCTGCCTGGTCGATCTTTCAGAAAACGCGTTGCTTCTTTCTCTCGTAGAACTTCCACCAACTTCATCGGTCTTCACAAGCGCGGCTTCTGCCAAATCCTGTGAAATTCTTTGATTTTCCTGAATGACTTCTTTGAAAAAGTATGTTCGGTTTTGCCGCCTTATTAGCAGTATAGCTTTTTTGCAATTTTCCCGAATTACTTCTTCCCGACTGGATCCTCGCTTCTCAACATTTCTGTGCAAATCGATAAAAGCATCAATTAATTGCTCGGACATTCTCTTGTAACCAGCAATCTGATTTGTCGACTTGGTCAGGAAAAGCCTCTGCGCCTTATCGGCAGCATTGACCAAAGAATCCAGACTCTTGCTAAACGTTTTGGTCTTCTTCTCATCGGCATTAAGCCCAAGTTCAGGATCATTTAAGATCCTATCTGTCGCTCTTTTTAATGCCCTTCGATCTTCTTTTCTTGCCCTACGGCTTGAGACAATCGGCGCTAAAGGCAGCGCAAAAAGATCCTTTTTCTTAAACCCTCTCCCTACGTTTTGAAAAGTCCCACGTGATCTCAGTTTTTTGTAGTCACCGATAATCTTCGTCATTTTAGTTATCTTTTGCTGAAAATTCCCTGCATCTTTATGGTGTTTTTTAGTGAACACCCCTATGAATTCTTCAGCATCCTTAGCCACTACCTCTTTAAGTATATAGACGATAGATTTATATTCGTTTTCAGCTCTCTCCAAGTCGCCTCGCTCATTTTTTTGTGCTTTTATCTTCTTTTCCAGGTCTCTTATTTCGCTTTTGTGCTGGCCTCTTGGGTCTTGGGCCAGTAATATCCTTTTAAGCTTTTTCCTTAAATCGTCTGCGTCTTCCTTATACCTCTTACCCTTGGCATTCACTTTGAATTCAACTTCCCCGTACGCTGCACTTACTATTGCTTCGATCTGTTTCTCGTGCACTTTACTCAATCCACGATTATTTTGCCTGCTGTCACCTTTTTTACCAGAAACTGATGAACTATCATCAGTGGATGATGGCCAATTTTTCACACCAGTGGTGCCTGAGCTCCCGAGCAACTTCTGCTTATCCAACTCACGGACTGCCTTTTCTTGCGCCTGGAGGTCCTTAAGGGCGTTTTCTACATCTGCAACATCGAATTTAAATTCATCATTTCCAAGAGCTTGCCGAATACCTGACGGACCCTTGGCGATACCTGGTGTACCAAGTAATTCGTGTATCCATCTGACTCTATTCGAGAATTTCAACTGAGTACTTGCAAGCATTGCGTTAACAGCCTGAATTTTTGCTAGAGTCTCTCCTACTTTATCATAGAAACCAGCATTCTGTCCTAAAGATCTAAATCTATCGCCTACATCAGAAGCAGCTTTTCTGGCATCTTTACCCGTTTCCTGAAGCCTTTGATAATTTAAATTTCTATTTTTATCGAATGCACACATTTTACAAAACTATTGCTACTTGATCGATAGAAAATTCTTAAGTAAAACTTAAATATTGGAGTCTCAAAAAGACATGTTTTTTTGCTTCATGCAAGGACTTAAAATCCTAAATTTGCAGTTTAGACTTTAGAAAATGCGACAGGCTACAAGTCTGAAATTAGAGTTCGACGCTTGATTCGTGATTGATACAAATTTAGTTTATCTAGTTTCATGGTCCATATCATCTTATTTAATCCGGAAATACCGCAAAACACAGGAAACATCGGGCGTTTGTGTGCAATCACAAAGACACGGCTACATTTGATTTACCCACTGGGATTTAAGATTACGGATAAACAATTGAAACGCAGTGGCATGGATTACTGGCATTCCCTTGATGTCCATCACCACAATAACTGGGATGACTTTAAGGCCAGTGATACTGCCCCGAAGAGGCTTTGGCTATTCACCACAAAATCGCGAAAGTCCTATTGGGACGTTCAGTATGAAGATGAAGACGGTCTTGTGTTCGGGAACGAAGGTCATGGCGCTCCCGAATGGCTTCATGCTGAATTGGAAAACAGACGTCTAACAATTCCCCACAAAAACGTCGAGCTAAGATCCCTCAACCTCGCTACCTCTGTTGGAATCGCCACTTACGAAGCACTAAGGCAAATTCAACATTGAGAGTGTTATACCTACTTCTAAGAAGTTTGGGCGCTGTTATAAACCTGAAGTTATCAATTCCGTGCAGCCGGATTGATAACTGATTGTTAAGCAAGTCTGTTCAAGGAAGAAGATTACATCTTTGAGCTTGGATATCCAGCTACACCGTCATACTTCACTCGTCAGTTTAGCGTTGAAGTAATTGGTTCAACGAATCTGCATACACTGAATGGAGATTGAAAGGCTCAATTACCAAACTCTATCCGTAAACGAACGGAAATCCGTGTTGCTGTTCGAAAACGAAACTTTGCCAGCAGACGTTGAACAAAAACTGGAGGCAGTGGACTTATCCGTTTTGAAAAGTACGCAATTTGATGAGATTGTAGACCAAATTTTAGGCTATAAAAACCTGTCTGAAATTGAAAGGAGAAGAGAGGGTCAGGTAACGGCTTCAAGACTGGGTGAAGCCAAGTGGAGCAAACAATCCGCATCCAATGGCTTTAGTAGCGCTTACCGTGATATAAAAGCCATTCTGAGTACCTCCGGCATGCAAGACGGCGATCGGTTTGTGGATATAGGCTCAAGTTATGGCAGGATTGGTTGTGTGGTCGGCGCCAATTTTCCCAACACACAGTTTATCGGTTACGAAATTGTTCCGGAACGAATGGCAGAAGCAAAACGAATTGCTAAAGGACTGGAGCTTCATAATGTCAGCTACTTTCACGAGGATGTTTCTGCGGACGGCTTCAAAATGCCGGAAGCTGATTGGTACTTTCTTTATGACTCTCTAAACAATGATACTTTACCGTATCTACTTGAAAAAATGCATACTATGCTCAAAAATCGTAATGCTCGTGTGATGGTAAAATACACTGGAAATCTGAACAAATATTCAAAATCCCCTTACCTAAAATTAATCTCAAAAACTGGTGAAAAGGATAGTTTTGGAGAATGTTGGTTCTATGGTCTTAAGTGAGATTCAGAGATTCGGGTTAGTCTTAAAACTGCCAGTCAATAGTTGCTTTTCTGCTACTGCATTGTTCTTGTCATTTTTTGACCTCCGATGTGATCGTTTCCAACACTCCCAATCCTGCGGTTCAGGCATTGCTTGCCCTAGCACACTTAATTCTATTTCGCAGATGTTTAGCCAACTGCCGTGCATCGCCCACTTAATTATGCAGAATTAAGGCTTGTCCGAAATCAAATCTGCGAAAGTCTTAGTTCCCGTTATTAAACGAATCAAATACATAGTTTTTGGTGAAGTCCTTTACGACTGCTTCCCAGATGGTCATCAAGTAGCCGGTGGCGCTCCTTTCAATGTTGCCTGGGGACTTCGTGGCCTGGGTCACGATGTAAACTTCGTAAGCGCTATAGGCGATGATGATCCCGGCGAATCCTTACGCAATCTGGTTCGCGAATGGAATCTAGACGACTCATGTTTACAAGTGAACACGTTGCACCCCACCGGTAAAGTGACCGTTGCATTGTCTGGTGGTGAAGCAACCTATACAGTTCACAAATCTTGCGCCTGGGACTTCATCGAAGACCCGCTCATGGAGGCGACTCATTTACTCTACCATGGTTCGCTCGCTTTGAGAAATCCGGTTTCCCGCGCCAACTTCGAAGCCCTTGAAAAACGTTCAAAAGACGCAATTCGATTTTTTGATGTCAATCTACGCACGCCTCACTACAAACTTGATCAGATCAAAAAATGGATGCGAAAAGCCCATTGGTTAAAGCTAAACCTGGATGAGCTTGAAGAAATAACCGGCTTGTCCGGACTCGACATCAGCAACTCTGAAGAAATACTTACTCAACTCAAATCTGACTTCGAAATAGATAATATCTTACTTACAGCTGGCGAGCGAGGGGCTGTCATTCATGGATCCAGAGAATACGTGTCGAAAATTCCATCACCATCACCCCATAAACTAATCGATACGGTTGGCGCAGGAGATGGATTTACAGCAATGACGCTACACGGAATACTCAACAATTACTCACTTGATCAGATTGTTGAAATGGCCAGTTCATTTGCTTCTAAAATATGCCAGATGCAAGGCGCCACCAGCAAAGACCCGAACTTTTATCAGATAAAAACATGAAGCAACACGAAGGCAGACACATTGCCCTTTTAAGTCTCCATGGATTGATCCGGGGCGACAAACTTGAGCTCGGAAAAGATGAGGACACCGGAGGGCAAATTCGATATGTTCTAGAACTTGCACGAGCACTAGCCCAAGATGACAGGATTGCTAAAGTCGACTTGATCACACGACAGATCGTCGATGACCGAGTTTCCAAAGACTATGCTCAGCTTGTCGAACCAATTGCCAAAAAAGCATCTATTATTCGAATACCTTTCGGTCCCAAACGCTACCTTAGCAAAAAGAAGCTTTGGCCTTATATGGATATTTTCGTCGATCAGTGCCTGCGCCATTTTCGATCCGATAAATCTACTCCCGACTTAATTCATGGACACTATGCAGACGCCGGCTACGGAGGCGGACAACTATCACATTTGCTTGGCGTGCCTTTCATCTTCACTGGACATTCATTGGGACGAGTTAAAAAACAGCGACTTCTCGAATCAGGTATCCCAGTAGAAAAAATTGAAGCCAAGTATAACATCGCACAGCGCATTGAGGCAGAAGAGTTTGCCTTAGAGGCCTGCTCACTTATCTGCACCAGTACAAATCAGGAAGTACATGAGCAATATGAGCTCTATCAACATTACGTACCGGAACGCATGGACGTCATTCCCCCTGGCGTTGATCTAAGCTCCTTTTATCCACCTGTAGACGATTCAGAATCCACTGAGTTGGAAACCACAGTCAATGCTTTCCTACACGACACAAGCAAGCCGATTATCGTTGCAATGGCGCGACCGGATGAACGCAAAAACTTAGAAAGACTTGTTGAAACTTACGGCGAATCGAAACAATTACAGCGCGAAGCCAACCTTGTTCTAATTATGGGAAGTCGCGGCGATATCCGGGAAATGCCATCCGGACAAAAAAAAGTGCTAAGTAACATTTTAACGCTGATCGACGTTTATAATTTATACGGCAAAGTTGCCTACCCGAAGCAACATCAACCTCACGAAGTTCCAGCACTCTACAGGATGGTCACAAGAACCCGGGGCATTTTCGTCAACCCCGCATTGACCGAACCATTTGGACTAACCTTGCTGGAAGCAGCTGCAAGTGGTTGTCCAATTGTAGCAACCAATGATGGTGGTCCTCGGGATATCATCGCGAACTGCCAAAACGGTCTTTTGGTAGACCCGCTCGATAAAAAAGCAATTGAGAAGGGATTGTTACGTGGTTTGACGGAATTCGAAGAGTGGGAGTACTGGTCCAAGTCGGGGATAGAAAATGTTCACAACCATTATTCCTGGGAGCGTCATACTAAACATTATTTGAGAAATATTGAAGCGCTTTTGGAAAAGCATGGTACAACGCAAATCTTAGAAACGACTGGAAAAAATCGTAAATTACAGAAAATCGATCGCCTCATCATAACGGACATTGATAACACATTGACCGGTGATGACGAGGCGATGGAACGTTTTTTTCAACTGATCGAAAAAACGGATGAAAATATCGGTTTTGGTATTGCAACCGGCCGTTCTTACGAAGATGCCCTCAGACTGATTGAGAAGCACGGCATACCAAACCCGGAAGTTCTGGTTAGTTCTGTAGGCACCGAAATTCGCTATGGAAAAAATTTAACTTTAGATCGGAGCTGGCGCAAACACATCGACCATCGGTGGGAACCGGAACGCATCCGTGAGTTGTTGGACAACTTAAAGGGCTTGTTTGAGCAGAAAGAAAAAGAGCAATCTACCTTTAAAATCAGTTACAAAATTGATTTTAAAGTGGCGCCTAAACTATCCCTTATTCGGAAGCTTTTGCGTGAAAATGGCATCCGTGCAAAAGTCGTTCTTTCGTTGAAAATGTTCCTGGATATCATCCCAGTTCGGGCAGGCAGTGGTCTGTGCATTCGTCAAATGGCACACAAATGGAACTTCCTGCTCGAAAACATTCTAATTGCAGGCGATTCTGGAAATGACCTTGGAATGCTTGTGGGCAACACCCTTGGTGTCGTTGTCGGCAACTATAGTGTCGAGCTGGAAAAGCTGCGCAAATACCCACGTATCTATTTTGCAAATAGTCATCATGCCGCTGGCATTATTGAAGGCATTGAGTACTACGACTTTCTGGGCACCATAAAAATACCGAACGAAAAGACGGTAGAGTAGCATGGCTGATATTGATCTTGTTTACGAAGCAAAAAGGACGCTGAAGCGGCTTTGGCCCAAGATATTGGCGCTCATCGAAAAATCTGAGCATCCACGCTTTCCGAGCGAACGCCTTGTTGAGATAATTGAAGCACGTCTCAATGAGCATTGGCCGCGTCTGTTTAGACTGCTGCATCGGCTATACGGAACGAACTACGATTTTTTTTATTATCTCGAAACCATACTTATTTCGGCAATTCAATGCTGGCTTGAGCGTCCCGATGATATGTATGTATTGGATATTCACAGAGAAAATGATCCAACCTGGTATCAGTCTTCCAAGATGGTTGGTGGATCGCTCTACATTGATCTGTTCTCCGATAATTTCTCGAAACTAAAGAAACGCATTCCTTACCTGAAAGAACTGGGGTTGACCTATCTGCATCTAATGCCCTGCTTAACAGCACGGGAAGAAAATAGTGACGGTGGATATGCTGTCACTGACTATCGCTCTGTAGATCCACGGTTGGGAACCATGGCTGAGCTTAAAGATGTGGCCGGAAAACTACGTGAGTCAGGTATATCATTGGTGATCGATTTTGTATTTAACCACACTTCGGACGATCATAAATGGGCAATTAAAGCGCAAGAAGGCAATCAAGAGTATCAGAATTTTTATTACACCTTCCCGGATCGCCAAGTACCCGACCAGTATGAAAGTAACCTGCGCGAAATATTTCCAACAATCCGGCGCGGTAATTTTACCTGGCATAGTGGAATGCAGCGCTGGGTCTGGACGACTTTTAACAGTTTTCAGTGGGATTTAAATTACACGAATCCTGAAGTATTCAGAGCCATGGCAGAAGAAATGCTGTACCTCGCAAACGCAGGCGTCGAGATCATGCGACTAGATGCGGTGGCTTTCGTTTGGAAAAAAATGGGGACCAATTGCGAGAATCTGCCGGAAGCGCACTGGTTGATACAGGGATTAAATGCAATTTGCCGAATTGCCGCTCCTGGTTTGGTATTTAAATCTGAAGCCATTGTTCATCCGGACGAAGTGGTCAAATATATCGATCCGGAAGAGTGTCAGCTCTCGTACAATCCATCACTAATGGCTCTCTTATGGGAAAGTATTGCCACGCGCGAGACCAAGTTAATCAAGCAATCGCTCAGTCATCGCCATCGACTAAAACCAGACACCACCTGGGTTAATTACCTGCGCAGCCATGACGACATTGGCTGGGCATTTGATGATGGAGATGCACAAAAGGTCGCCATCAATCCGGCGGATCATCGAAATTTTTTGAATCAATTTTATACAGGAAACTTTTCGGGTTCTTTTGCTAAAGGTGTGCCATTCCAATTTAACGAAAGAACAGGTGACATGCGCATTTCCGGGACGATGGCTTCACTTGCGGGCCTTGAACAGGCGGTCGACGAAAATAGTAAATTGTTCGAAGAAATGGCTTTGTTGCGAATTCGTATGCTCTATGCGGTTCTTTGCAGTGTTGGAGGGCTTCCACTCGTTTTTCTAGGTGAAGAATGGGGACTTTTTAACGACTACTCCTATTTAGACGATCCCGATAAAAAAGACGACAGCCGTTGGGTTCACAGACTAAAAATGGACTGGAATCTTACAAAAAAGGGAAAGCCACGACAGTATCAAAACTATATTAATCAAGAACTCAAAAATCTCTTTGCCCTGCGAAAAGAGCAGAAAGCTCTTGCAGGCAATAACATGGAGCTACTGCCCATATCAGGTTCCAATATATTGGCCTACAGGCGTTGGAGCGATTCAAACCATCTGTTGGTCATCGCTAACTTTTCTGAGTTTGATCAACCCGTTGATCTAAAGCCTCTTGGCTCGCTTGGACTGGGTAACTTTTTTAAAGATTTAATCGGCGAAACTACTATTTCATTAAAGGAGGAAAAACACTTGAACCCCTATCAATTTCTATGGCTTACCAAAGATTAAAGGCCAATGGGATAGCTATGAATTATTTTTGTAATTCGAAGGAACGATAGCGTGAACTCAACTGAGTTATTAACGACAAAAAACCAGAGAAAAAAGCAATGCCATAGAGCGGTAGTGTTAAAAAGAAAATACCTGAGAAGACCAATATTGGTAAAATGTAAGCTCCAAAGCCGGCGCGACTCATGCGTGTAATGTAATCAACCTCAAGCAAAACTCCGAAATTTGGTTCCATATGAAATCGATACAAAGCGGAACAAAAAAGAATTGGGGCCATGAAAAACGTCGCTTTTAAAGGAAGGTATGCAAATGCTCCAAAACCTAAAGAATCAAACAACATTGAGAGAACATATCCCAGAAAGATTGGGAGGAGCCAATATACGAGCCAGATAAGACCAAACTTTAGTCCGTCAATGAACAATCCTTTCCAATCATTCCATTCCGGTAGGCTTACTTCCCCGGTTCGTCTAAGCTGAGCCGAAAAACGATACAAATAACCGAACGCAAAAACATTGAACAAAGGAATGAAAGACAGAATGCCACCGATTAACCACTTAATCCAGAATTGTGGCTGACAGACTAACTGTTTGGAAACTTCTTCAAATATGGGCTTTTCTCTCATACAATTAATCAGGCAAAGTAACTACGTGAATCAGATATTCAAAGAAAAATCCACACTCTATCTCGAAAGAGTCGAAATAGGCATTGATCAGCTCCTGCCTACCCTGGACACGCGTCCGAAAAAACTGCACGCAGCTATTCGCTATTCAATGCAAGCAGGAGGCAAACGCATTCGACCAATCCTGCTAATGGCTGCAAGTGAATTGTTTCTGGCAAAAACCGATCCTTTGGCAGCAGCGATTGCGATTGAGTGCTTACATACCTACACACTTATACACGATGATTTGCCCGCTTTGGACAATAGCAATCTAAGACGTGGTCGGCCTTCCTGCCACGCACAATTTGACGAAGCAACAGCGATACTTGCAGGTGATTCTCTGCTCACTTATGCATTTCAACTATTGTCGATGCACTATGGAAAACAGCCCGACCTGGCGATCCAACTCGTAAAAGATCTGGCTATTGCCAGCAGCAGTGAGTGTCTTGTCGGAGGGCAAATGGAAGATATCGAAAATGAAGGTAAACCGGTTGACGCTGAAACACTTCACTACATACACAAAAACAAAACCAGCGCTTTGATTGTCGCTGCGCTTAAAATGGGCTTACGCTTCAGTAATCCGAGCGAAGAGCAGATTCAGCAAATAGAGAACGTTGGTTATCATATTGGCATGTCGTTTCAGATCATTGACGATATCCTGGATGCAACCTCGACTGCCGAAGCACTGGGAAAACCTGTCGGCAATGATACTTCAGCTGATAAAAACACTTACGTAAAACTCCACGGGCTAAACGGCGCTTACACTGAAGCAAAAAAACATACCCGAGAAGCTTTCAAATTAACAGAGATGCTGGGTGGTGAAAATAACTTTCTATTAGAGCTGATTCAAACTGTAGGAAAACGGATTACCTGATTTTTAGACTCTCAACATTACGCCAATAGATCAGACGCGAGTTTTGCCATATCTTCACGTGAGAACTCACGCTCATTTCCTGATGTAAAATCACGTACCTTTACCACATTTTTTTCGACCTCATCACTGCCATATATAAGCGCAAAACGAGCACCCTTGAGATTCGCATCCTTAAACTGTTTGCCAAATCCCTGTTCTTTGAGTGGGCAGTCGACACAGTAGCCCAAAGAACGCAGCAAAGATACATCCTGTAACGCAATCTTTTGAGCTTTCGACCCTCCGATTATGGCAACAAAATCCAAGCCGCTAGTGTAATTCGGCAAAAGCCCTCTTGATTCAAGCAAATCGTTTAAAGTTACGTCGCCCATAGCAAAACCGACTGCTGCGATTTCCGGACCGCCTAACTTCTGAACCAGAGTATCATAGCGACCACCACCTGCCAGCGCACGCCCTTCCCCACTCGATTCAAACGCTTCAAAAACAAAACCAGTATAGTAAGCCAAACCTCTAACAATCCCCAAATCAATCTGGATCATATTACCTGCACCTAAAGCTTCTAGGCGATTCAATAGAGATTTCCAGTCTTCAAGACGACTTTGGGCTTTTACAGACAGCTCACCCTCAAGTGGGAGTTCGCTTACAAAAGTCGCCAGTTCATCAAAGTCTCGTATTGAAATTACCGCTTCAATTTTTTCCAAGAAAGCTTCAGCTCGACTATCTAGAATCTCCTGAATTTTTTCGAGTGTTTTTTTCCGTTCCGTCCTTTCAAGCTTATCAATAATACTCAGTAACTTCGGAAAATCGTCTTCAGCGACACTTTCAGAAGCTAGGATAGACAACCATAAATTGCGATCACTCAGTCGAATTTTAAAGTCTTTTTCTGTTAGTCCAAATGCGCCTAGAGACTGTGCTAAAAGCGCTATCAATTCTGCATCCGCGCCCGGTCCTGACTCGCCAAAAATATCTGCATTGAATTGGTAAAAAGCGCGTAAACGTCCCTTTTGAGGTTTCTCGTAGCGGTAGTGTTCTCCGACATGGTACCACTTGATTGGCCGTTTCAAACTGTTCGCCTTTGCTCCAATTAACCGCGCCAACGAAGGTGTCATTTCCGCGCGCAAGGCAACTGCACGACCACCACGATCTTTGAAGCTGAACAATTGATCTACAATTTCTGCACCTGACTTTTCTGTATAAAGCTCCAGAGGCTCAAGTACCGGCGCATCGTACTCCTGAAAATTAAATGACCGCGCAGTTCGTTTCCACTGATTGAGTATGTGGTTACGCCGCGAACACGACTCCGGATAGAATTCCCTAAATCCAGGGAGCGATTGAAACTGCATGGCAGGATTTTTTCGGTAAAACAATACAACCCATCGCTACCCACCTTGGATGGATTTGATATCCAAGTCCCCAAGTTTGACTTTGAGCTCTTTTCCCGCTTTAAACTTAACCATCGCGCGTTCAGGGATCACAACATCTGTTTCCGGCTCATTTGGATTTCGGCCAATGCGGGACTTACGAACCTGAACCTCAAAAACGCCAAAATTGCGCAATTCCACGTTGTTACCTTGACTCAAAGCGTCAGCGATAGCATCGAGGGTTAGCTGGACTGTTTCGCGTATTTCTTTCTGTGCGAAATTGGTCTTTTCATAAATATCAAGGACAATATCGCGTTTAGTAAGGTTGTTGGACATATTGCAGTTTGTTAATAACAGAAAACTTAGTAAATTTAAAACGCAGTAAATTCTTGTGATCAATAAATTACTGTCAAACTATAAAATATGAGCGATAAAGAACCTCCTAATCCCTTCGATGAAATCCAGAAGCAATTGAGCGAATTGTTCAAAAATTCGTCTGTTAAAGTATCAGCCCGCGCAGTTACAGATGATGACGATGTATTTAGCGACAATGCTGAAAAAAAGCCGGAAAGTGAAATCCGAGCATCAGATGATTCACTCGAGAAAATCAGGCAGTTCAATCTTAAACCCAAGGAGATTCGGGATTATTTAAATCGTTATGTTATCCGCCAGGAAGATGCTAAAAAAGTCCTTTCTGTCGCTATCTGCGATCACTATAACCATATCAGAAGCACGCTCTCCGACGAAAAGCGATTAGCGACTGAATACAGTAAACAAAACGTCTTGCTACTGGGTCCAACAGGTGTTGGGAAAACTTATTTAATCAAAAATATTGCCCGATTAATTGGAGTGCCTTTCGTCAAAGCGGATGCAACTAAATTTTCCGAGACTGGCTACGTCGGTTCTGACGTGGAAGATTTGGTGCGTGATCTTGTAAAAGCCGCCGATGGTGATCTGGAACTGGCAGAATGTGGGATCATCTTTGTCGACGAAATAGACAAGATTGCGAGCGAAGCAGGCCTTGGTGGACGTGATGTATCAGGTCGCGGTGTACAAATAAACCTTTTAAAGCTGATGGAAGAGACCGAAGTGAGCCTCTTTAGCTCGACTGACATGATGTCGCAAATGCAAGCAGTTATGGAAATGCAACAGGGTAAAAAACCGAAGCGAAAATCCATTAATACCCGCAATATTCTTTTTATTGTCAGTGGCGCATTTGATAAACTTGCCGAATCCGTGAAAAAGCGTATAAGTCGAAATGAAATGGGGTTTGGAGCTACCGTACACGATCAGGATGAAGATATTTCTGGGTTTTTAAAATATGCTGAGACCTCTGATTTTGTGAAGTATGGGTTTGAGCCCGAATTTATTGGACGTGTTCCGGTTCGGGTTTCCTGCAGATCACTAAAAGTAGATGACCTTGCACATATACTGTCTAATTCTGAAGGTAGTATTTTAAAGCAGTATCACGACGATTTCAATGGCTACGGAATCAGTTTTAACATAAACGAATCGGTGATACATGAAGTTGCTGAACTTGCGAGCAAGGAAGGCACCGGCGCCAGGGGGTTGATGACTGTGCTTGAACGCATTTTCCGTGATTTTAAATTTGAGCTCCCCTCAAGCGCACTCAAACATTTTGAAGTGACAGAGGATATGATTAAAAATCCTACTGAATACTTACAGAAATTGAAGGAAGAGAATGCTCACCTTCAGGAAAGTGTCTATCGTGCAGATATTAAACGCTTCACCAAATCATTTGAAAAGCAAAATGGATTTCGGCTCCAATTTAGCCCGGCAGCTCAGGAAGCCTTGATAAAAGAAGCTGTTAAAATAGACTGTAGTATCCAGTCCCTTTGTACCGAAAAGTTCAAAGATTTTGAACATGGCCTTTCAATTATTAACAGAAATACAGGCCAAACGGTTTTTAAAATTGGCAAATTTGCAGTCCAAAATCCAGATAAAGAATTGTCTAAGTGGGTGGTCAAAAGTCTTAACAAAGAAAAAGGATAGTCGGTTCTATGCCTGAAGGAAAAGCAGTCGAAAAAATGTTTGCTGGCATTTCGTCACGTTACGATACAGCAAACCATCTCCTGAGTGGCGGCATCGACTTCTACTGGCGGCATGTACTTGCTAGCAAAGTCAAGTCTTGTAAGCCGAAAAATATCGTCGACCTGGCGACCGGCAGCGGCGACATTGCTTTTAAACTAAGAGATCATCTGGGACCGAAAGTCGCCATAACCGGTCTTGACTTCTGTGAACCAATGCTGGAAGAAGCTCGCCAGAAGAAGGTTCACAATGATCTCTATTCAGATATCGAGTTTCAGTTTGGTGACTGTATGCAGCTCATACTTCCAAACGCATCTGTAGATACAGTCACTATAGCATTCGGAGTGCGCAATTTTGAAAATCGCGAGCGCGGACTTAAAGAAATCTTGCGCATATTAAAACCGGGAGGCCGGTTGTTCATACTAGAATTCTCACAGCCCGCCGCCTGGTTCAAGCCTTTCTACTACACTTACCTTAAATACATCCTGCCATTTGTAGCAGGAATTGCCACTGGTGACAAAAACGCCTATAACTATCTGGCAGGTACTATAGAAAGTTTTCCAACAAAAAGATCGATTTCAGAGCAACTCGAATCAATCGGCTGGACCGATGTGAAAGCTTATGGACTGACTTTCTCTATTGTCGCAATTCATGAAGCAGTCAAACCTGTAGAACAAGACAAACACTAATATTATCAATTAGTAGCATCTGCTTATCCGCGAGCTACATGACAACTTAATTTAAAATGTTCTTATGACCGATCTACAGAAGCCACAAGTGTACTTGATTTACGGCATACAGCAGTCAGGACGTCGCGAAATACTCTTTGATCTTATTGAAAGTGGAATCGATCCTGATGAGCAAATTCTTTACTTTTGCCCGAAAGATGAGCCACACAGTCCATTCGATGAAAAATTGGAATCGCTTAGCAATGTCAGTTGTACCAGCTGGAATATCAGCGGCGTTACAATCAAACATGGATCTATAAAAGCTTCTCCTCAAAAAATATTCTTTCTGGCTCCTGGCACCAGTAACCCAGCCGATATAGCCGAAGCATTGAAGATTTGGATTGACGGCAACCAATGCCAAATCGCTCGAATTATAACAATTATTCATTGCCACTTGCTATCCCAAAATAAAGAGATGCTTCCGTGGTTCGAAGCCTGCATCCATTTTTCTGATGTTGTATTGCTGAATCGCAGAGAAAACGTGTCTAACAAATGGATAAAGGATTTTGAGACTAGTTACCGCAAGCAGTACTGCCCTTCCCGTTTTCTTCTAGTCAAAAAAGGCCGTGTAACCAACCCTTTTGAGGTACTTGAGCCTGAAGCACGACGTATTTCACTTCATTTTGACGAACTCATTCCAATCGCAGAAGACGCTTTTGAAGACGATGAATTGCCGGGGGACAAAAAGCCGGACAAATATCTTGAGCGGCTGGAAAATGGAAAACGCACCTGCCATCTACCTGACATTCAAGCCTTGCTGACCGCTATGGCTGAATGAAAGTAGGTCATCCACCCCACACATCTAAGGCGGATTTGTCGCAATGGCATCACCCCGTAGCAAAAAAGTCCAAAATCACACTCAGGAATACTCGCAAACCGCTTCACATTACATTATATTAGTGATCCTGAGTATATTAATTTTAGCCTTCAAAAGTCTTGTATCAAAGAATGATAAACGGCTATAAGATGATTACGGTTTTTGACTTGGATTATCTCATCCTTGTTCCTAGATCGGTTCTACAGACTCTTTTCGAGTCCCTTAAAACATAATAATTAAATAAATATGAAAAAAATTATTGCTTCCCTGTTGATTATAGCCGCACCACTGGCATACGCTGATCTAAAGTCAAATGTGGGCGTTGGCCTTGGCACCGTCATATTTGAAGGTCACGATGGCCTTATCTCCCAAGTCTGCGCTGCAACTACAAACGGAATCTACGGAAACCAGACGTTTGCGATTAGCTCCGGCACACTTGGAGCCGAACAGCCTACTGAGCTATGGGCAAGCAAGCAACTCAACGACTTTGTTGCGGAAAACATGAACAGCCTCGCTCAAGATATTGCACAGGGACAGGGTGAGTCGCTTGAGGCGATTTGCAGCATTCTTGGAGTTGATGACTCGAAAACTTTTAATTCAACACTTCAGGATAATTTCAGCAAAATTTACACTTCGGATGAGATCACACATCAAAATGTGATCGTTAACATGAAACACATTATTCTTGGATAACAGATATTCATATTTCAAAAGGCGCAGTTGTTTGGCTGCGCCTTTTTTGTTGGTTCTTTTAGGTACGATTCAGCTCTGTTTTGCTCAATCATCCGTATACGAGAATATTGACACAGTTACAATCTGGAAACTCTCAAAAGATCCCTATTGGCTGACGCTGCTCCATTACAAAAATACGTTATTTTCCAACAAAAGCACAATTGATGATACCAATTTCTTTCTACACGAGAAAGGCATGGAAGATCCTGCGGCTGAGCTAAGAACAACCATTACACTGTTTTCACAAGGTGATCCAACTGACCCGAATCATCCCATCAATCGCTTTCCAGCACGTCTGAATTGGTTGCAACAAAGATTACCAAAAAGCATCGCCACTCAATTTGTAGCCAACGAAAGCATATTTTTTGAAAAAACCTGGGACGCCATTTCACCAAAAAGTGCAAGTATCATATTTCCGGCAGAGTACATGAACAGTCCGGCATCTTTGTTTGGCCATACACTGATCAATATCGAAGGTAAGGAAAACGAAAAGTTACTCGCTTATTCAATAAATTACAGTGCCCTTACGACAGAGACCAATGGAGTTGTTTTTGCTATAAAAGGTATTTTTGGACAATACAAAGGTCGCTTCTCAATTGATCCATACTACAGGAAAGTTCAGGAATATAGCGATCTGAGTATGCGTGATATATGGGAGTACACGCTCAACCTAAACCAAGAAGAGGTTCGCAACCTTATGTTGCACCTCTGGGAACTGCAGAGCACGTACAGTTACTACTTTTTCTTCAATGAAAATTGCTCGTTTAACCTGCTCTTTTTACTGGATGCTGCGCGTCCACAAAGTAGGCTAATTGAAAAATTCAAGTATTGGGTAATACCAATAGACACGGTAAAAGTAGTTCGCAAAAGTAATTTCATCCTTAGTGAGCAATACCGCCCTTCTCGCTCAACTAAGATCAAGCGTATTGCTTCAACCTTACCTAAGGAGATGCAAAAAAACAGTATAGCAGCCGTAAAAGACGATGAATTACTGGAAGCGTTAACCAGTAAAATCAAGGACCGTGAGACTAAAATCAAAGCCCTGGACTTATCTTCTGAACTTTTGAAGATGAATCACGAAGATGGAAAAATTGCCCAAGAGACCTTTGCAAAGCGTTATCTAACTATCTTGAAACAACGGGCAAAGCTCGGAAAGGTAGATGAAAATTTTTATCCGGACACAATTCCAACCCCTCCCCATAAAGGTCATGATTCCGGGCGAGTAACGTTTGGCTTTGGCGCTTACGATACGGAAACAATTTACTCAATTTCCTTCCGACCTGCTTACCATTCCACCATGGATCCTACAACTGGTTACACCTTTGGCAGTGCAATTGAGTTTATGAGTGGCGAACTGTACTACTATGCGAACGAAGATAAGTTAGAAATTCGCCAACTGGACCTCATTAACATAGAATCGCTTTCACCGATTGATACGTTTTTTAATTCACCCTCTTGGAAAGTAAGTACTGGCCTAACTACAATACGGGAAGAAGATAGTGATGCTCGTCATACGTCTTTCTATTTCAACTCAGGAATTGGGCTAAGTTTTTTACCTCATGAAAAGTCAATTCTATCTCTGTTTTTAGAACCTGCGGCTTACTTAGATAACTCTCTGAGATCCAATCACATGATCGGCGCAGGCATAGCTGTTGGGCTACTTACTCAATGGTCCGATAGATGGCGCAGCAAAATCGAGGGCAGGCAGTGTCATTACTTCCTTGGCCAGGATAATAATCTAGCTCAACTAACAGCAAATGTAGCTTACACAATTAATGACTACACAGCTTTAAAATTAAGTTTTCTTCATAGCAGAGAGTTGGAACAAATCTGGGATGAAATTAACTTTCAAGCTCAACTGTTCTTCTGAGCACTACTTCTAAACGTATCCGCTAAAACATAGTGCAGCAATAACTGACATCTCGATAGACTTGTGGTACAAGTTACAAAGAAGTAATTTGATTTGGTTTCTATCGGAACAAAGAGTGAATCTGCCTTATTATTTATTCCTGATTCGGTTGTTAACGAATCAAAACTACCTCTCAGAATGAAACATTTAGACATACCCATGATAATCATCTTATTTTCCGGGCTGTTGCCTGGAGAAACTCAAAAGATCGAACTGGGACAGACGATCGAACAGACTGTTTAAACGCTTGGAGACCCGATTGGTTCTATGGTTTTGGGTGAAAAGACCATACTGATCTATCCACAGGGAAAAGTAACTCTATGAAATAATAATCCAGTTGTTCATCCCTACGCTTACAACACAGTGCCACCTTATCGATTATGCTATCCGCAAAGACAGGTATTTGCTCGCCCCGGAAATTGCAGAATTGCTCGTAATCCCTATTCTGACTGTTACGGAAGTAACCACAGCATCACGCGGACAGCACAGTCAAATCGCGCAACGGAAAGCACTGCTGAGCGCGCAAGGCGCATCCTCAATTCCAAACAAAAAAGTAGTAAATCGAGTTCTAAGCTCTACCAAAGACTACTAAATTCCCTGATAGCTAAGCACAATTCGGCGCTGGTGTGAACGCTCGCGATGCTCCCAAAGAAAAACACCCTGCCAAGTGCCAAGACACAGTTTCCCGTCCACAAATGGAATTACTTCAGTGGTGCGCGTTAGTGCCATCTTAATGTGGCTTGGCATATCATCACGCCCTTCGTGTATATGCGTAAAATCAAGATCATCGTCGGGAACGAGACGATCCATGAAACGCTCAAGGTCACGTCGCGCAGATGGATCCGCGTTTTCCATGATAACCAGACTACAGCTAGTATGGCAGCAAAACACTGTTACCACTCCTTCTTTCAATCCAGATTCATTTAAACCAGCTACAACATCAGCTGTAAACTCACTAGTAGACTTTCCCGAAGCAGATAGATTTAAAAACTTGGTAAAAACTTTCATATCAGAAAACGTGGTTACGGTCTATGTGGCTTAGATATAACTTTCTTAATATTAAGTTAAAAAAATCTAATATATTTGCTTTTATTAAAAGAATTAAAGCTCCAATCTGACAAGTTTAAAACAACCGAGCTCCTTATGTTCTCAAAAGATTTTGAAGATATTGTAAAAAGATATTTATTCACTAACTATCGATGTTATGTTTTACTTATTTCGTGAATTGGTGCTTATCGGCTCACTCACTGCTTGTGGCGTAATGGTATCCTTGTTGAACGGACTAATGCCTCCACCTTGGCAAGAACCGCAGCTGGCAGCTGGTGAAATACGGTTGGAAGATGCACGAGTATTGGATATAATCTGGGTGGATGCGCGTAGCGAAGAGGCTTACAAGAATGGACATATTCCCGATTCAATCCTACTTAACGATTCAAATTGGGATATTGGCATCCAAAATTTGATGAATTTGTGGCTTACTGAAGTACGTCCCATAGTAGTCTACTGTAGTAGCGCGGGGTGTGATTTGAGCAAAAAGATTGCAACGCGACTTCGGGAAGCGCTGCCTGAAGCTGAAGTTTATCGCTTGAATGGAGGTTGGGAAACATGGGAAAAGTAAATTATCAGCAATTGTTCATACTGATTGCCCGTCTTACACTAACTGGAGTGTTTGTGCTTGCTGCTCTTCCAAAGATAAAGGATCCGATCGCATTTTCAGCCTCTGTGAACGCATTTCGTGTCGTCGGCCCAGAACTTTCAAATTGGATCGCTCTTATTTTGCCATGGCTGGAACTGATTATAGGAATTGGTATCCTTTTTCCTCAAACAAAGTCCTCCAGTGGCATCCTGATTGCTATGCTCCTAATCACATTCATCGGATTGCATATAAGCGCATGGGCCCGCGGACTGGAAATAGATTGCGGCTGCTTTGGAGTCGAACACTCTGAGAAATCAACTAATTATCTCTGGTTAGTAACACGCAATGCACTACTCCTAAGCGCTTGTGTACTAGTTCTTTTTAGGGATTTTAAAAACAGAGCCGAAACATATCGTTAAAGTAGACGTTCCGCCTTGCCATTCGTACAGATAGATAATAGTAGCTTTAAAATTATGTTTATAAATAAGTCCAAGATTGTCGAGGCAGGTTGTTATGCTGGAGAATATTTTCAACTGCTTGTTACAGCTAAGGCTACGGCTTCTAAAACCCGCTCGCCTATTTTGAAACTTAGTCGCAAGTGCTTTTTTGAAATTGTCGCACTTGCTTCCTTATTGTTCACACCATTAGCACAAGCTAGTGAGTTAGAATGGAATCAAATCAGAGCCGAGATTGAGTTAAAGCCCAATGAAAAAGAAGCCAAGGCTGAATTTTTGGTCACTAATGTCGGCGAGCAAACCATTCATATTGATCGAATCAAAACCAGTTGCGGATGCACGGGTTCTATTCTCGATCAGAAAAGTTTAAAACCAGGTGAATCCACAACCATCGTCGGAACTTTCAAAAAAGGTAATCGTCAGGGATTGAACCATAATCAACTTCAAGTTTTCCTCAAAGGTCAGAGTGAACCGGTGGAAACGCTTCACATGTTGGTGCAAGTACCACAACTCATTCAGATCAACCCTTACATTGTTTACTGGAACAGGTCTTCGTCCAAAACTGAGCGGCAGGTACAAATCAAACTGGATAAACGATATTTAAGTAAAATCAGCGCCATTGAGTATGATTCGGAATTACTGAACATCAGCAAAGCGGAAGATCGAGAGGGTAACTTTGATCAAATATTAACCATTTTACCAAAATCGTTTGATAAACAACTTCGACATACCGTTATGATCAAAGCCGAAGGGGAAGATGACCTAAGCACTCAGGCCAAATTGATGATTTTTGTGCAGCCCAGATAGTTGCCGGTGTGTGACCGCACGGATCCAACTTGAATTGCGCTATTGAATTCAGCTTACCTTATTTGGGATTTTTAGACTTTCGCCTTTTTGATGGTTTGTAGGGTAGATCAAACGCAGCCTTAAAATTGTAACCATTGTCGAAGTCTTCCGGGCAGTCCTCCTCTGTCTTGCCTAGCACACGGCACTCTACCAAGTTAAAAACAATATTGCCGAAATCCCGGCAGTTTCTAACACCCCAGTACTCAAGTACTGAGCGAGCCATAGGGCCATATTGATCCAGCGCAAAAAGGCGAATTCCCTCCAACAATTGCTGACCAGTCAAATGATTTGTCTTATTCAACCCACCCTGCTTGCGAGCTTCTCCAATGCTGAAATCCAGGGCCTGTCTCAAAAAATAGTAGGCTCCGCGAGCATAGCGCGGATCATCTTTGCGTATCGAATTAATTACTTCGTTAAAGTCTCGATTTGGATCATTCACTTGATTCAAGAAAGCCGGCTTTCATTTGAGGTCAAATGTGGATGATCGAACTTCCTGGACTTTGAACTTCACGCAAAAGCTTTTTTGCGTGCACTGATTGCCAAATGATAAAGGTCTTCATATGCCTTGACAGAAGCATCCCAGCTAAAATCGCGTAACATTGCATTGCGTTGGATTTTCATATAGTATTCGTACCGATTGTTGTAAATGGAGCAAGCCAGGTTAATCGACTGATACAGATCATCTGAAGATGCATGTTCAAATAGAAAACCAGTGCCAAATTCACTATCTTTGATACAATGATCAACAGAATCCTTTAAACCGCCGGTAGCACGAACAATTGGTAACGTTCCATATTTCATCGCATACATCTGACTGAGGCCACAGGGCTCATACCGGCTGGGCATAACGAGGAAATCACTTCCGGCCGCAATCAGGTGTGACAGCTGATGGTCAAATCCTACATGTACCGAAAACCGGCCTGGATACGATACAGACAAATCGCGCAGAACTGACTCCAACCAGGCCTCGCCTGTTCCAAGAACTGCAATCTGAATATCTATATTAGCCATTAGGCGCTCCACTATTGCAGCCAGCAAATCGATTCCTTTTTGAGCAAACAAACGAGATACAACTGAAAATACCGGTATCTTGTCATTCACTTTCAAATTAAAGGCCCTTTGCAACTCGGCTTTACAGACAGACTTCCCTGATAAATTCTGTGCGGAATAATTGGCAGGCAACAGATGATCTGTCTCTGGATTCCACTCTGACAGATCAACTCCATTCAGAATCCCGGTCAAATCCGCTGCGCGTAGACTAAGTATGTGATCCAGACCAGCCCCGCTTTCAGGCGTTTGTATCTCATGCGCATATGTCGGGCTTACTGTCGAAAGCTTTGTCGCATGATAAATACCGCCTTTTAACAAATTCACCTGCCCCATGGATTCGAGACCATCCGAGCGAAAGATAAAGCCCGGGAGGCCAGCAAAATGGATCAAATCCGGATCAAACCAACCTTGATGCTCCATGTTGTGCAAAGTCACTAACGTCCCTGCTTTACCGATCGGCTGATTGAAATCCGTTGTATTCAAATATACAGGAACTAGCCCGGCAGTCCAGTCATGACAGTGTAACACGTCCGGCATCCAATTTAAAAAAGCGCAAAGATCCACGGATGCACGGCTAAAAAATGTGAACCGGTATCCATCCTGATGTTCGTCTCCGAAAGGTCCACCACCATAGACACTGGAATGATCAAAGTACTCGCCGCGTTCCAGAAGATAGCAAGTAACTGTTGACTTAGGTAGTTTGCACTCCCAAACACGCGCACTCATTGCGTGTCCACCCAATTTTACGACTAAAGGTTCCGGAAATAGTTTTGCTTCCTCGCTTTGTTGCATTCCCGAATACTTTGGCATGACCAGCCGCACATCGTGCCCCTTCGCATCAAGCACTTTTGACAGAGCGCCAACAACATCTGCCAATCCACCAACCTTAACCAGCGGTACCACTTCCGGTGTGACCATTAAGATTTTGAGCTTATGTCTCATTTGCTAATTTTCCGATACCGCTTTATCCGATCAGCTATCGAATGACTTTAGCTTGAAGTTAAAAATCGGAAGTAATAATAAAAGGCAAATACTGGTAATACCCAGAACCGTGTAACCCATGACGTCATGAACTGTACCAATATCTCCGATCAAAGGTAGCGACCAGGTGTCGTTTATCGCACCCGGTCCATACGCGTAAGCCCATGAGGTCAGAAACAAGCTGCGAAACAGATTGGTCACAACTGCGAGCATCATCGCAGCTACTACCAACAATACTTTCTTCCAAAAACGATCCAGAAACACGGCGGCCAAAAATGTACCAACAAAGATACATGCGGTTAATGAGTATATTCCCGAGCAGGCCCGTGCGACGTCTACCCTGCCCTTTGGCACAAAAAGAGTGCTGCCTTCACGATCGATCTCGAAACCCGTAATATCAAATAGATTAAACACAACCCAAGTAACTCTGTTCAGCAGAAACTCCTCTACCTTTGTCTCCAAAAAAGACACCAAAGGAGCTGAAATTAGCCAAACCAGAGCAGGAAACAGGAACAATCCGGCAAGGCTCAAGCGCCTCTTCAAAGACATTGCCCTACCATCGGGCTGGTCCTTAAACATAATGAAGACAGTACTCAGAGCCAGTCCGGAAAAACCCGCTGCGATTGCAAGTGAAGCAGGATTCTGGGGTCCCGTCACAGAACGCAACAACGCTCCTACAGCAAATAAGCTAACTCCTCCCAGGAAAGCTCCACAAGCAACCCACTCCATCGAACGAACCCAAAGCTGTCTTTTAGAACTGGTTGATTCACCATCGATTCGAGATAGATTACCACTAATCAGTGACCAGCGATCATAGATAACAAAACCAGCAAATAGTGGCACCAAAAAACCAAAGCTATAGTCTTCTCGGGTTTTCCACCAATAGAACTGATCCCAGATCATATAAGCTGCGAAACCAGACAACATTAATATAGCAATGACTTGTTCTTTAGCTAAGCACTTTAGACCTGAAGGTTGATTTGATAAATTCACCACTTTTGTAAGGAAGCTTTTGGTTTTCTAAAGATATGTGTAAAATGTAAGTCGCAATTTTTAGATGCAACCATCAAAAATAGATTGATATCCATTTTGCTCACTTAGACAATTATACTGTTTCAATTGAGTATTTTATTTTTAGAACCTGTTCTATTATCTTAAAAAGAACCCTCTATAATAACGGTATCGATAACTTTCTATGGTTGATTCAAATTCCGACGACTCGTCTCCGCAGCCAAATTTACCCATGGGGCGATTACATGCATATTGGCGAATGCCTTACATCCTTGCTCCTAAAAATCCCGACGAAGGCAATCCATTCACGAAAATTCATCAGACCAAAGACGATAAAAAGGAGTATATTTTGTATCGAGGGAAGTGGAATTACATTGTGATGAATCGTTACCCATACAACGCCGGACATCTACTTGTGATACCATTCCGCGAAGCCGGAGAGCTGGAAGTCTTGAAGCCGGAAGAACGACATGAGCTAATGGATCTCATCGTAAAAGCAAAACAGGTACTGACGCACGCACTAAAGCCAAACGGTTTTAATGTAGGCTTCAATTTCGGCAAAGCCTCTGGGGCGGGCATTCCAAGCCACCTACACTGCCACGTAGTACCTCGCTGGGAAGGCGACACAAATTTCATGCCCGTCATCGGCGATACCCGAGTGCTACCCGATTCTATGGATTCCATGTGGGAGCGGTTACACGAATCTGTTGAAGCAACAAGTACAACAAAATAGATTTGAACCCTGTTCAAACACCCTACTACCCCTGAATTTCAGACTTTACACTTACCATGACCACCGAAACGTTAAAATTCTCAAGTCCGCGTCTACTAAGTCAGCTTTATGCAAACGATGTTCGCAACCTTGATCAGGTCGAACAATTGCTAGACGTTAACTTGGTCAATCGTGATGACTGGCTTCGTATTGAAGGCGAGCCTGAAAGCATCGAACAGGTAACATCACTTTTTCAATTCCTTGGATGTGCTCGCGATCAAGGCATACACATCCGAACCTCTGACTTTCATTACACACTTCGAGCGATTGCAGAGGGCAAAACCGACGAACTTCGCGAAACCTACCAAAACCCTCTTGTTATTAAGCTTAAGCAGCGAAGCATTATCCCAAAAACTCTCAACCAAAAGCGTTATCTACAATGCATCGATCATAACACGATTAGCTTTGGAATAGGACCCGCTGGCACAGGAAAAACCTACCTCGCCATGGCAATGGGCCTCAAAGAACTGCTCGCAGGCGCTGTTGAGCGAATTATACTGACTCGACCCGCTGTCGAAGCCGGCGAAGCTCTGGGATTTCTACCGGGCGAGTTGCAGGAGAAAGTGCTACCCTACCTGACCCCGCTTTACGACGCCATGAACGATATGATGGGAAGAGAGCTTACTATGCAGATGGTAGATCGTGGCACGATTGAGATAGCGCCGCTTGCCTACATGCGTGGTCGCACACTTAGCAATGCCTTTGTTATCCTTGACGAAGCGCAGAACTCGACCCACGAACAGATGATGATGTTTCTCACTCGACTAGGCGATGGCAGTAAGATGGTGGTTACTGGCGATATTACTCAGACCGATCTGCCGCAGTCTAAACGATCCGGCCTGAAAGAAGCATCACGGATTCTACAAAACATTAAAGGGCTGCAAATGTTTCACTTTGAAAGTCAAGACGTTGTGCGCCATCCACTGGTACAAGACATTATTGAAGCATACGCTCGAGAAGAATAGCAATTTTGATTTGCAGTTAGCATCCGTAGAATTGATAGTAAAAGCTTTTTACCCAAGAAATAGGCTTGTTCATAGTGAAATCTGCACTTGATCGAAACTGATCTGTGCGTAGCAAACTTTGATTTATCATTTGATCATCCGAAACGTCTTCACCTTTTTTTGATATGGGCATTCGAACCAAAAAGAAAACTTTACGCAGAGGAAGGGAGACCACATCCAATGGCAAAAAGGAACGTTTAGCAAAAAACGACTCCAGCAACGGCGGCAAAAAGTATTTTTCAAATCCAAAGCAAGCCCTCGAGTTTGCTTTCTTCGTACTTTTTGCCGCAATCACGGTTACCATTTGCTTTGTTGGACAGAAGCCCAAAGGTCCCCAGGTTATTGTAAACCAGCCAGCGCCTTCGCGTATTGTTGCCGAATTTTCATTTACGTTCGAAAGCGAACAAATACTGGAACAAAAGAAGGCATCTGTAAGTGCACGGGTACCTCCTGTATTCAAACGTACTTTTGATCCTTTTAGTGCATTCAAAAAATACATTAAGCAGTTAAATGGCGGTATCGCAAAAACGCTTATTAACTATGAGTCAAAGGATACAGATGCTCTTTTGACAGAATATAAAGCAGAAGGCGAAGAGGCTCTGGAGATGGCGCTCAGCCAAACAATTACTGACCTGGCCAGTGGGACTGAATACGGAATAAAGCCTGAAACGATAATACAATTTACTCGCCTAACCAATCCCAGAGAGCGGATTTCTCTAACGAACGATGCCTTGAACATCCTACAGTCCATCTACGAAGATGGACTGTACCCCAATCTTGAGAGCAACAGTAACTTGCCGCAGGTCGCCGTCATCCAGCTTACCGATGAAGCGGGCAATCAGAATCTCCCCAGTGCGCGGTCATTGGACGATGCTTTAGTTGAGTTGCGCATTCGACTGGACTCTCTTTCTAGAAATCGAGAAACATCTCGCGTCCTTTTCGATATTTTCCGGTACGGACTCAAAGAAAATCTGATTTACAGTGAAAAAGCCACCAATGAAGCAACTGCTGATGCAATCAAAAAAATACCTCCCCAGACCGTCAGCTTTGAAGAAGGTGAAACGCTCATTGAGCCTGGAATGATTGTTACGGAAGAAGATATCGAAGCGCTTGCTGCTTATAGAAAAGAAGAACACTCTCTGGGCAATGACTCGCTGATATTTAATATTCTTTTCCTGAAACGGACAATCCTTACACTTCTGCTGCTGATTGCAGTTTTGGCCTGCATGAAGCACGGATTGCCAAACTTTTACAAAGATAATCGAGCCATTACAGTTACGGCCATTTGTCTTGTTATAAACTTGCTTCTGATACGACTTATCATGGAAGTTGGCTATGGTGTACTTCCTAAAAACAGCCCATTACTGGCGCTTTTACCCTATTTGGCCCCCTATACCTTTGCGCCAATCATTACTGCGGCTTTAGTTGGAATCGGTCCTGCCTTTATCAGTGCGCTAATAATTTCGTTTTTATTTAGCATCCTTCAGGACAACTCAATTGAGTTTTTGCTTATAACCTTTCTGGCAGGTGTCGTTGGCAGCTTTACTGCTGCTGGAATTACCAAACGCACCATGCTCGTCAAAGCATGTATAATTGCAGGCATTACGGCTGGTTGTGCTATCTTCATCCTAGGCCTGGCTGGAAATCTTTCACTGATTGTTGTCAGTCAACAGGCCTTTATATCAATTATTGTAGGCGGTTTGGTTGGTGTTGTAGCGGTAGGTATTTTGCCCGTTTTCGAACAATTGTTTAAGATTACAACTGATATTACGCTTCTTGAACTCACCGACTTCAATCACCCTCTACTACGTCGCATGCAAATTGAAGCGCCTGGCACCTATCATCACAGCTTGATGGTCGCTAACCTTTCGGAAAACGCTGCCGCAGAGATTGGTGCCAGTCCACTACTCTGCCGTGTTTGCTGCTTCTTTCATGACATTGGCAAACTGGTAAAACCGGATTATTTCACTGAGAACCAGACCGGCAGTGCTAACCCACATAATGAAAAAAATCCATCCATGAGCGCCCTCGTAATCAAGGCACATGTCAAAGAGGGCGTTGAACTGGCGACTAAGTACAAGCTTCCCAAAGTAATCATCGACGTTATACGTCAGCACCATGGAACCGGACTAATTCAATACTTTTATCATCAGGCTCAACAAAAACAAAATGAGCAGACCGATTTACCTCTCTGCATCGAACAAAGCAAGCCACAGGGAGCAAAGAAAGTCGACGAAAGTACTTACCGCTACGATGGACCACGCCCATCTTTCAAGGAAAGCGCTATAATCTTTTTTGCAGATAGCGTAGAAGCAGCCAGCCGCTGTCTAAGAAAAGTTACTCAACCTGCGCTCGAAGAACTAATCGATAATATTATCACCAGCCGTATCGATGATGGACAGCTTGATGAATGCCCGCTAACATTCGAAGAGTTATATGCAATTAAATCGAGCTTTACCTACACGTTGCTAAACATGCTGCACTCGCGGGTCGAATATCCGAAAGAAGAACGAACAGGCCCGGAAGCAGAAAATAAACCCAATCAAAGCCATGAACCAGCTACAACTGGAGATTAGTAACCAGCATGATCAACTCACTTGCCCGATTCAAGCGACTCGGGAACTATTTCGCTCACTTGAAAAATCAGGAGAATTTCCGATCACAAGCGGCGAACTGTCAGTCGTCTTTGTTACAGATAATACAATCGCCAAAATCCATGGAACATTCATGGGCGACCCAAGCGCCACGGACGTAATTACCTTTCCAGCAGACTCAACAATGGACTTCGCCGGTGAAATCGTTGTTTCTGTTGACCATGCATTGAAACAAGTGAAAGCACTCAACGAACCGTTTAGTCGCGAACTCAGCTTATATCTTATACATGGATGGCTCCACCTGGCTGGCTATGATGACCAAACAGAGGACGAATGTACCGAAATGCGCGCGGCGGAGAAAAAAGCGCTGGCAATTGTCGATCAAGCACCCGTTGGAAATAAATTTGAGCTTAAAGATAACGATTTGTAAGGCTTATATCCGATAAAAGCTAAAGGAAAATATACTGATAATTTGATATTTCAAACTATCTTTAAGTATGAATCTGTTCGGTAATCTGTATCGCAAGTTCAAGCGCTGATTTACCCAAATCAGCGCCTACTTTTGGCTTACCAGCTGCTTGAACCACTTCAATAAAAGAGATGATTTCCAACTTCAGAGGCTCGTCTTTTTCTATGGGAATTTCTTCGCGTATAATTTCAGTATCTTTTTTTTGCAGAAAGTGGCCGCTTTGATTCATAAAATCCAGAGACAAGTAGTTGGAAGATTGAAAAAAGCGTATTTCACGTACTTTTTTCGTACTGACACGGCTGGTGTTTATGTTGGCCACACAGCCGTTTTCAAATGTAATACGCGCATTGGCGATATCCTCACTTTTTGAAAGGACTTTTACACCGACTGCATCCATACATTTGATTGGCGAACGTACCAGAGCGAGGATGACACCGAGGTCATGAATCATTAAATCCAAAACAACTCCGACTTCGGTTCCGCGTGGATTGTAAGGCGCGAGGCGATCTGCGGTAATGAACCGGGGAGCACTGACAGTGGTCTCCAAATAGCTCATAACCGGATTGTAATGTTCGATATGCCCCACCTGAATGATGCGGTCGGTGACTTTTGCTGCGCTTAAGATTGCTTCGGCCTCCTTAAGACTGGTGCACAGTGGTTTTTCGATTAGGATGTGGCAGTTTCCCTGGAGCAGTTGCAGTGCGACTTCGCAATGATGATCCGTTGGCACTACAATACTTACAGCATCACAGGCAGTGGCCAAAGCCTCCAGCGAATCGAATCGCTTACAATCGTATTTGTCGCAAATTTCAGTCGCCCGAGCATCATCTGACTCAACAATACCAACGAACTCGCACATATCCAACTCGGAATAGATACGCGCGTGGTGCTGTCCGAGATAGCCGGTACCGACAACACCACAACGAATTTTAGATTGATCCGACATATTAAGCCTTTAGGGAGGAGTTAGCAGTTGGAAGCTAGAAGTTATAGTGCAGTGTAACATGTAAAACTTCTTAGCGCGCAGCTTCAGCAAGCGACCGCACTTTGGAGGTACACAAATCATTCGCTGAAGCTGCGCGTTACGAGAAAAAATTGAAAATGCGAAATTATAAGTATTATGATGTACTAGTTACTGATGGTCAGTTATTACTTGGAGAGCCGCTTTTTCGACGAGCTCACCGTAACTTTGAACAGGAGCATCCACTACGAAACGAGCGCCAAGGTCCGAATACAGATTCTGTGGATTTAAAATCCGGACAGGCTTTTCCAATACTTCGGGCTCGTACAACCATGAGCCTCCAAGCGCATAGAACTCATTCCCGTCATAGGCCAGTTCAGCAGAACCTCCGGCAATATCAAAGAAATTATTTCCACTCAGAGCGCCGCGCTCAAAGTCGATACCGCCCGACCACTTACCATACTCTATAAGCTCTGCGATTAATTCTGAATAAACCGAGAATTGAACCGTGTTAGAGTTCTGAAGGTTCTCCTGATCGGTATCGGAGAATTCCAGCCGGGTTGAGGGTAGTTCGGATGCCAAACGAACCAAAATAATACATTCCTGAAGATTAAGTAGTCGAAACCCGAAAAATTCCGCCATACGTTGTACTGTTGCAGGCTCGTTTATGTGGGCTGGTAGGGTCTTACGATTAAATGCATTTATCGGCAAAAAAGCATCTTGATTACGGAATTGCCATTCTTCCAGAGCAGAAAATCCAGCCCCCATTCCGACCTCGAAGGAACGTGGCCAAAAACTGTCCTGCAACGTTAGATGGTACTCTGTATCGAAATTACAAATGTTTGATAACTCAACATACTGCTGAAGGCTTAATGGAGCCTGCTGAACAAACACAGTGCCCTTGTCAGTCTCAAGTGGCAGAAAAGCTAGTTTTCTGGAGCCATCGACAAATTCAATCTCCAGACGTGATCGATCATCCTGAAGAGTAACCGACTCGACAGTGCTATTCCCCTCAATCTTTTCCAAAGAGGTCCCCGACATTTGTAAATTTGTGCTTTCATAATTATCCAGCAAGAAGGCATAAAATTCCTTAACTACAGGTAAATCGGCTAGTTCGCTTAATTGCTCAATCTCTTCTTTAGTCGGCTTAGCAAGCTTTGGACTTGTGTTGTGACGACTCCAATATGTAGCAATCTGCTGAAATCCCTTATCCTTGGAAGTTTGCAAACTTTGGGGTAAATGAACCGAGAGATTTTTATACAGCTTTAACAACCCTTGAGGATCTGAAATGCCAAGTTCTTCAGTGGTCTTGTCAAACGCCGCACGTACTATCTCGCTTGATTCACTAACTTGATCAGTGGTTTCCAAAGCGGTGGATGCCTTTGTGATGGCGGTCGCCTGCACTTTTTCTGTTTGAACGCTGACGATTGGATTCTCCGGCATCGATTCAGTTAAATCATCGGCCGATTCCAGCACTTGATCAATGGAGGGAAGTTCGGGCGCTTCCAGGTTTTGCTCAATCAAATCTGGTGGTGAATACTGGGGCCTATCCTTACGGTTTTCCTTAAGTAGTTCAACCAGTTCGCGCAATGATCCTAAATTTTCTTCCTTGCCCGGAAGATTGACCCACTTCGGATTCTCGTGTAGCAAGCTTATATCTATTTCGTCCAGCTTGATGAATTCAGGATAACCGAATACTTCCAGTAACTCAGCGTATTTTTCTTCAAACTGATTCAGACTGCCTGATTCTATAATTACTTTTTGCGCACAGTGCTGAATAAATTTGGCATGTTCCGGACATAATTCATGGAAAGGCTTGATGATCTCATTCCATAGCAGTTTGGTCTTGTCTACCACTACGTTTAAAGCAGCTTGATTGGTTAAGTAACGCTCAAACTGTTGTATCAACCCGGGTCCAAAATCAGGTACCACAGGCTGCTGGGAAAAATCTACTTTGATAAATTTTGGCTGATCATAATTTTGCCGTTTTAAGTCTTTAAGTAATTTTTCCGAAAACTGTTCTTCATAGTAGGTCGCCAGAGAAAGTTTTAGCTTTTCTATATTCGCATATACGCCGCTCAAATTAGCATTATTCTCTGGCTCAAAGAAGCCTTCCGGTGGGTTCTTAGCCAACTTTATACTGGCTTTTTCAGCTTCAACAACGACAAATGGGTTCAGATCAGACTCAAGCGCTGCCGCAACAGATTCAAATCCGGGAATGGGCTTCGATTGTTTATCTGCAAAAGCAACTAAAGGCTGAACCCACTCGACATAAGCGCTCGCATTTAAGGTCCATTTTTCAATGACGGACAGTTGTTGTGTCGACTCCAACTCAGATGAATCCGTCGAATCAGGGCAACTTTCCGAGCCACAGCTGTAGAACAACCCAAATGATACTGAGATAATCAGCGCAAAAGCGACTGTAAGAATTATCAATTTGCGACTACCCGAACTGGAGTGGACTCCCAATTTTAGCGATGGCACTTCATCGACGAGAAGAAGATCTTCACCGCTTTCCTCATCGGACTTCAGCAATCGGCTAACTTTTTGAGGCACGTTGCCCGCTGAAACGGAAAGTGAAATAAGTTTGCCGTAAAGGTGGTGTTTCAGATGAAATCCAGTACCATCATCCATGGAGAATAGAAGACCTGTGCCTTGATCTTCACCGTCCAAAACCAACATTGCAGGAGGCGCACCCTTAAACTGCTTCAAACCTAGTTTCAAAAAACTGCATGCCTCTGTAAAGGAACAGGATTTTAGATCCAAAGAATCGTAGTCATCTGCGAGGCGGCTCATTAAACCCAAAACTTTCTCTTGTTTTAACTCGCAACGCACATCGTTTGAACCTTCAGAGGACCAATCTACGCTTGATTGAAACGATTCTATCTCTCGCCTAACTTTTTCCTGCCACTGGTCGAGATCTTCACTTTCGGATTCGAGCATCCTACTCAGTAAAGAAGAAAGCTCTTGTTTCAACTCTCTCAATTTATCAAGGGAGGCCTCTAGCTTAATCTGTTGAGGCAGTGGATAAGCTGCTATGAGAGGAAAACGACGACGCCCGACCGAGTCACGGGAAACTGTATTAGCAACAAAAAACGGCTGTTCGTCGATAATGATCAGAAAACTCCAATCTTCGGAAATCCTTTTGTCACCGTCCCCAACCTGTAGCGCCGGAATTACCGAATGGTCATAAAAGACTCGTTTTAAACGGTGACTACTGGCAGCGCCGTCTGACACAAACATATGGTCCGACCAGGCCGGATGCTTCCCAAAAAGAACTATTTTTCTTACGCTCATATTAAAACCCTTTCAAATCAAATACACGTAGCCACTCATCCGCTGCTGGAAGCGCTTTAGGCACTTCCAACTTCAAACCGTAAAGAAGCGGCTTGTATGCATTGGCCCCAACTTTATCGCGATAAATGTAATTACCGCGCCCGGATGATTTCACCTTGCTATCATCACGCAAAAGAAGCTGCAAAGGCGCCCAACCACCACTCAAACTGACACGTCCGACATCACCTGGATCACTATCCATTGTGGCTGTAAACAATAGCTTCAATTCGCCTTCACTCAAATCAACTTCGCCGAGTTCTTGCGATTTATTGCCAATCCTCCTGTTTTTTTCAAAATCAACCAACTGCACAAATCGTGCACGCCAGGCAATTGTCTCACTCACACTTCCCGCATTCAGATCTTCCAGTGATAGCAGCGATATTGTCACCGGTTCCCTGATCATATCAGACGTGAAGTAGGTCTGTGAAAATTCTGAAACCTTCTCAACCGATTCCAGCATTAGCTCAAAATCTTTTGTATCAACATTATCCATCCTAAATTTGAGATCGTTGATACTTTCAATGACTGCATCCAACTTACCTTCCAACTCTGTAATTTCCTCCATTGCCATGATTCGATCGGCATCAGCGAGTACGGGAAAACCAATCAGTTTTTTGAGTTCTGCAAGGAGCAAATCCTGATATTCCTTGAATAGCCGCTCCTCTGTTTTTTCCAGCCGGGCATCTGCGATTTCAGTGAACTTCTCAGCAGATGCCTGCTGCTTTTCTGTAAATTTTTCCATCGGCGCAAAAACCAGCTTATGTTGTTCTTTAAGACCTTGCAGAATCGCAGGGCCCATCTGCCAGTCCCCAAGCTCGATCTTCTTCAGCTCCTGCAAATAAGATGCAAGCTCTCTGTAAAATTCGAGTCGCGATTCGATCCCATTTTCCCTATCTAAAAAGCCTTTATCTGCCTCCTCAAACCGTTTGATTAATTCAGGATCGGCTATACGATCGAAGCTCTTAACCAGTTCCTGTCTTTGTACTTCGACACGATCCAAGATTGCACGACTCAACATCTCATCCTCCTGAGAAGTGGAATTTACACCTTCGTTTAGATCATCAACCCTCGAATCTACGCTTTCCTTAGCCTGATTGATCTTATTCAAATAGTAACCAGTGAATGTAAAGTCTTCACCTTCAGTAGTCATTTCTTGGATTGATTCAACGAATTTGGCGTACTGTTTTGTCAGTTCATCGATTGCACTCATGTTCGTTATGCTGTTCGCCGTTGCTTTCTTCAGGAATTCATTTTCAGACTGTCCGACAAGCTCCAGTAATTCGAGTACTTCGGTAAGGCGCCCCATATCATCCTCCTGATTATCACGTATATCACCGATTTCACCAATCCATAGACTCAAGCCGTTTGCAACCGATGCAAAACGCTCATCCTCAAGAGTATTTATTGTAGCGTAACTCTGTGAAAAGTCTTCATTCGGCCAATTAGATGATTCTACATAATCGTCGGTAAAGTAGCCCTTATAGATTTTTGCCATTTCGGGCCCCAATGGCTCTCCTATCAGGAAATGGTAAAGTTCGTCTATCTGCTTGTAGAATTTTTCTGCATAGCCAATTTCACGCTCTTCTGTCTGATTAAGAATGAGCTGTACCTGAATCAATGCATGCAGACCTGAAGAATACACATCATTCCAGTTTTCTTTATCCACTCCCTTGAGCTTAAGTCTGCTATTATTCAATATCGGCAGAATAACAGCATCTTCATACAAATGTCTGAATGCAGCTTTACGATCTACATCGTCACCGGTCAAAACATCATCAAAGAATTTAAGCAAACTGAAAACCTTGGGCACCTCCAGATCCGAATTTGCAAAAACAGACATCTGCTCAAGGTAAGTTGTGAGGGTGTAAGTTTGACCAGCCACGTCAAAAGTGACGTTTTTTTCAGTATCAAACGTGTCTTCTATGCCTGTATCATAAACAATGGGACGACCCCAGTCATATTCACGATCCAACTCCATTGATTCCTGATACTCCGACTCAGCGAACTGCCAGTGCAAGTACTCATCACCGACTTTCTTACGAAAGGATCTGGATCCGAAAAATGCAGCTGCAAGGATTAGAGAAACAACTGCCAGGCAAGCTCCACCAAACATGAGTGTGCGCCGACGCATTGCATTTTTGACCTCTCCGGAACTGGTGACCAAGCCGGTCTCCCGATAAATCTTCTGGAAGAAGGCATCACGCAAGAAAAGAGGTGTCTCTTTCTTAAAGGAGGAAAGTGCAAGATCTCCAAGGTTTTTACCCATCACTTCCGCAATTGCTTTATCCAGCGCTTCTCCCTGCTGTAAGGACGAAGTAAAGTAGATACCACGTATGAACAAAGGCTTCTGTGACCATGGATTCAGAGAAAACACTATCTCAATATAACGCCGAAGGTTAGGAATCGCCGCCCTGAGCTCTTCCGGAAACGCGAAGAGAGCATCCAAGTCATCCAGACGTTTCTTGCCATCAGCTGCACGCGGATCCAACAAGTAAGTCAGGCGGCGCTTCTTTAATTTCAAAATGACGTCTTCGAGGTACTGATCGACATGTTCTGGTTCAAATGGCTCGTCCAAACCATTCGGATTCGACCAACCCAGCATTTGCTGCTGTAGATTTGGCTCAGTAATGTTTTCGACGAATTCACGAAACCCGGGAATAAAATCTGATTTTGTGATCAGAATAAAAACCGGAAAGCGAACTCCAAGGACATTTTGTACCAGCGTAATTTGCTCGGCAACGTGCGATGCCTTTTGCTCGATTTCAGAGACTCCGTCACGAATTAAAGAGTCTGCCGGAATTGCGAGCAGAAAACCGTTGATCGGCGTGTTTTTACGCACGCGTTTCAACATTTTGAGGAACTCTTGCCACTCATTATTCTGACCCGCCTGAACTTTTTCTTCGAAGACTCGACCCGCGGTATCCAAGACAATGCCCTGATTGGTAAACCACCAGTTCATGTTCAGCGTGCCTCCGACGCCTTGCATTAGATCATTCAGTCCCGGTGGAAAGTCTTCTTTGGCGTGACTGCGACGAATCGCTTCAGTTTTACCTGAACCCGCCTGACCCGCCATTAAAAACCAGGGAAGATCATACACGTTCTTGCCAGCCTTGTGTAAC
>CAZUYZ010000213.1:0-3424 GCA_964624365.1 uncultured Puniceicoccaceae bacterium | reverse complement strand
ACTCAGCAGGCAATCAAATCGGACTGACCAATACGCGCGACAAACTGTATGAATTTACCTTTAACGCGAACAATTTGCAGGCATCGCTCACAACGCCACTGGTTCGTGTTTTCAACTACACCTACGATGACCGTCTTCTGCTCAAAACTATGGAAGAACCCTCTGGTCAAACTCTCACTTACAACTATTACAATGATGGTCTTCCCGAACAGACCGTTGACCCGACAGGAACGATCGACTTCGCCTACGATGCCAAGGGACGACTTGAAACGGTGACCGAAGGCGCACAGGTAATAACACGAACCTATGATTCACTGGATCGGGTAGCTGGCTTTACTGACAGTCAGGGCAATACTATTAGTTATGCTTACGACAGTGGCGACAACTTGAAGAAACTTACCTATCCGAATGGCAAGGGAGAGGTTGACTACGAGTATGACAACGCCGGACGTCTGACAAAAGTAACGGATTGGGACGGTCGCGAAACTGAGTTCTTCTACGATATCGATTCAAGCCTTGCTGAAATACGCCTGCCCAATGGCATCAAGCGCGAATACTCTTACGACTCAGCAGGACGAATTGAGCAACAGACCGACACACACATCACAACAGGCACCGTACTGCTCGATCAGCAATACAGATTCGACGCACTTGGTCGTATCGTGGAGGAAATCGTAAGTCCCGAGCCAGCGACCTACACGATTGAACCAACAATCATGACCTACGACGATGACGACCGCATCAGCAGTTGGCAGAGCGGTGCCGTCAGTATCGATCCGATTTTTGATACTGACGGCAATATGACCACCGGCGTCTTGGAAGGCCTAGAAGAAACCTTCGTCTACGATTCCCGCAACCGCCTTATACAAGCCGGAACCACGACTTACAGCTACGACGCAGAAGATCGCCGTATCAGCAAGACTGAAGATGGCATAACAACGACCCTTGTCCACGATCCTCACGCGCCGTTTTCCAGAATGCTCCAAAAGACAATCGATGGCGTCACAACCTATTACATATATGCCGCTGGACAATTATTGTACGAAGAAACAGACGGTCAAATCACTGCCTATCACTTCGACAGCCGCGGCAGTACCTTAGCTTTGAGCGACGAGATCGGGTCCGTCGTCAATCGCATTACTTACGGGACTTATGGCGAGATCGTCGCTACAACCACAGCGCCGACAACCTCCTTCCTCTACAACGGAGCCTATGGAGTACAGACGGATGACAACGGTCTATTGCACATGCGCGCCCGCTACTACTCAACGAATTTAAGACGTTTTATCAACGCCGACCCGATCGGCTTTGAGGGCGGCATGAACTGGTATGCGTATGCTAGTGGTAATCCGATCAATTACGCCGATCCAAATGGATTAAAAGATTTTGGACTTACAAGCAATGATCCAAATTTTGTCAGGCCAGAAGTTGAAAGTTTTGGTGATTTTCTAGATATCATGTTTACGGATTTTCCAGCAGCAGTGTACCAAGGGGTTACTGGAATACCCGGACAGATTGCAAATCGTGGTAGAGAGATTAGGAAAGGTGGAGATGTCTTGAGTACTTACATCGGTGGTTCATTTGAATTTGCCGGAGGCGTCGGAAGTGTAATTAAGATACCGGAAAACTTTGCTAATACCGGTGTTTTTGCCGTTAGATACTCTGGTCTAGCTGGGCAGAACGAAAAGTATCGCGCCAATTTGGAAGCAGAGGCCATTGCGCTTGGGATGCAGAATCTGGATGTGGTCTATGACAATTTTATCAAAGGTAAAGAGCTTGAATTTCTTGGTGGTGCTTTTGGTAGTGGCAGTGCTTTCGCGCCTTTGAAAGTATTAAGCAGAAGAGGTGCTGGTCTCTCAAATTTTTCAGGAACGATCTTAGGTCCAATTCAAGGTGCTCATAACCAATTTGATAGTTTTACGGGCTTTTCTTCTGGTTTTTATAACTCAAGCAATGGATTCTCGAATTTTATTTTCTCTAATGATTCGAGCTCGTTCTCTTTAGGCATTAAATAATCATTTTGGGTATATGTTTTCGGTCAGCAAGTCTTTTGTCGCTTACTTTTTAGTTCTTTCGGTGTTTCCGTTAGCTCTTGGTTTCTGGTTTGAGTTTTATTGGATAATTTACCTTGTTTTTACATCATTGCTTGGGTGCCTTTGGGGGGGGGCGAGGGAAGTGTCTAAATCAGAATTGAAGAGGCTTTCGGACTTAGACTTTTATTTTAGAATGTTAGATGCAACATTGTTGATCGTTGCTTTGTTAGGTTTGGCAATTCGCTCTCAAGATAGGATGATCCAATTCTTCTGTTTGATCGTTTTCATTCTTTATCATGCTGTTTACCTCAGAACGTTTTCTAAAGAAGTTAGGTCGAAATCTCCTGAAGAAATGAAATCAAAATGGCGATGATTCATTTGTAGTTACTTTTTTTACCATCGTATTTTGGGCCAAATTGTGGTCGTAGGCTTTTTGCGTGTTTTTCCGAATTGGGATCGTAAAATGCGCTCATTTCTGTCGTAGGGTTACGATCAAAAAGGCCAGACTTTAATCGGGCCTTTTCAGGGAAGAAGAAATTTCTAAAAACGGTCACACCTATTTGCGGCCATTTCTGGCAAAGCGAGACCTATGGGTTAAGTGAAGCTTCTTTGCTACGGATAAGTGAGTAAGTACGTACGGCTACTCTTTATTTTTAGAGTTCCCCCCATTTGTATGTTCACCAGCTTCTGTGGTAGGCTGGATCTTCTTCGGTCGGATCTCTTCTGAAGCTTTAGATGGCTCATCTTCCGCCTCCATCGCTGTGCGGATATCGTCCTGAACATCCAAAGTCGCTTTTTTGAATTCCTTAATGGACTTCCCAAACGATCTAAATAATTCAGGCATGCGCTTCGCTCCGAAGAAGAGAAGTACAACCAAAAATATTAAAATTAGCTCCTGAGTGCCAAAATTTTGAATAAATGCGATTTGCATAAGGTCTGTATTTCAAATGTTTCGAGGAACTTCAGGCAAATACTAAATTGTCGATTGCTAATTGGCGGCTAATCTTTCTGATTTTCCTTGCTAAGGCTATCCATACCCGGTTTTTCGAGACTGATCTCCCCTTCGAAGAATCCATGAAGCTGGCGAATACGAGTAGGGTGTCGCATTTTACGAAGCGCTTTAGCTTCAATTTGACGAATACGCTCGCGAGTCACCTTAAACTGGCGACCAACTTCTTCCAGGGTACGGGAGTAGCCGTCAGCGAGACCAAATCGTAGTGAAAGGACTTTTCGTTCACGGTCTGTGAGACTATCCAGAACATCTGTTATTTTTTCACGGAGAAGACTGTAAGCTGTCATGTCATAAGGATTCTCAGCGCCCTTATCTTCGATGAAGTCACCAAAATTTGTATCGTCCGAGTCGCCAACAGGACTTTGTAGAGAGATCGGCT